>DAOVTM010000321.1 GCA_030633145.1 Desulfobulbaceae bacterium | reverse complement strand
TAAAAGAAGCGGAGGATGCATTGGAAGCAGCGATAGCATAAGCAGTGGAGTCTCCTGAGAAAATGGCTTTTCAGATAGACCTCGTCCTTCCCCTGCTGCAAAAGGAGGTCGCCGACTACAAGGTACCAGTGGTGGATCTTATTGCCGCCCAGACCAGAGATCCCTTTAAGGTACTGGTGGCAACCATCCTCTCTGCCCGCACTAAGGATGAGGTCACTGCTGCCGCCTCCAGGCGGTTGTTTAAAAAGGCAGACAGTGCTGATGAGCTGGCCGCTCTTTCCGTTGCCGAGCTGGAAAAGATTGTCTATCCAGTGGGCTTTTTTCGTAATAAGGCAAAATACCTGGCTGCCCTGCCCGATGCCTTGAAGAATGATTTTGCCGGCCAGGTTCCGGACACGGTGGAAGAACTGATCAAGCTGCCCGGCGTGGGGCGCAAGACCGCCAACCTGGTGGTTGCGGTGGCCTTTAATAAACCAGCCATCTGCGTGGATACCCATGTCCACAGAATTATGAATATCTGGGGGTATGTAGAGACTGCCAACCCCCTGAAAACGGAAATGGCTCTGCGGGACAAGCTGCCCAAAAAGTACTGGATTACGGTGAATTCCATCCTGGTAGCCTTTGGGCAGGGTACCTGTAAACCCCGCCTGCCCCACTGTGATCGCTGTGTGATTGCTGATTTCTGTCCCCGAATCGGGGTTACCCCCCGTACAATACATTCAAAAAAGTCAAAAAAGTCCGGGGCAAAACAGTTTGGCTCGGCATACCCTAGGTTTGTCTCCTGGAATGTCAACGGACTGCGTGCGGTGCTGAAAAAGGGCTTTCTCGACATCTTCCATGAGCTGAACGCTGATATCTTTGCTCTGCAGGAGATCAAGGCCATGCCGGATCAGCTACCCGATGAGGTTAAACATATCCCCGGCTACCACACCTATTGGTATCCGGCCCAGAAAAAAGGATATTCCGGAACCGCAGTTTTCAGCCGTAAAAAACCGTTGGAGGTGATTTACGGGCTGGGCAAGAAGGAGTTGGATCAGGAAGGGAGAGTCCTGACTCTGGAATTTGAAGATTTCTATTTTATCAACATCTATTTTCCCAATGCCCAGCAGGGATTGAAGCGACTGGATTTTAAGCTGGAATTCAACCGTCAGGTACTCTTCTGGATGGATCAGCTCAGTCGTAGTAAATCCGTAGTGCTGTGCGGGGATCTCAATGTGGCTCATAAGGAAATTGACCTTGCCAATCCCAAAAATAATGTGAAAAATCCCGGTTTTTCTCCCCAGGAACGGGCATGGATGGACGAGGTCACTGGGGCAGGATACCTGGACACCTTTCGTCTATTTAACCATGAGCAAGAACAGTATTCCTGGTGGAGTTACCGCTATAATGCCCGGGCAAAGAATATTGGCTGGCGTATTGATTATTTTGTGGTTGACCCGGCCAGCCGTGATCGGGTAAAAAATGCGTCTATCCATGCCGATATTACCGGCTCAGACCACTGCCCGGTATCCATCGAATTTATATAAAGGTATCGCTAACCTATAACTGGGTACTGATAACTGGTAACTAATAACTGGTAACTAATAACTGGTAACTGACTATGAACTCTTATCGAATTATAATTGCAGATGACCATGGATTGATGCGCCAGGGCATAAAGGCGATGATCTGTCAGGACAAGGAGCTTGCCGTGATCGGCGAGGCCGCCGACGGGGTTGAACTGATGGAACTGCTCCAAAAAGAAGAGCCGGAAATGGTCATTCTTGATATCTCCATGCCCAGGATGAATGGTATTGAGGCGGTAACCGAGATCAATGAACGGTATCCAGCAATCCGTATCCTGATTCTCACCATGCACACCAATGCCCAGTATTTTTACCATGTGATTTCTGCAGGTGCACACGGGTATCTGTTGAAAGACGATTCCGATACCGAGCTACTGCCAGCCATTCGCACGGTGCGGCAGGATAAAACCTATGTTTCCCCCCAGTTGGTGACTGAGGTCACAGGTGATATGGCTGCTGCCTATCGTGACAACAAGGATATGCCCATGGTTCATCTGACAAGCCGCGAAAAACAGGTACTGAACATGGTGGTTAAGGGTCACACCAGTAAACAGATGGCTGAACTGCTCTGCATCAGTCCCCGCACCGTGGATCATTACCGGGCCAGCCTCTTGAAAAAATTCAAGATGAAAAATAGTGTTGACCTGGTAAATTATGTAATCAGTAACTCCATGGTCGTGCCTGAATAATCCTTTCTTTGCGTTTATGTTTTTCTTCTATTTCAACGCTGTTGCATTAAGATGTGCCAAACGATACGTTGGTAATAAATCTCATTTTTCCCTTGTCCCGCAGTCATATAGGTAGATTTACCTATATGAAAATGGGTAACTTCACCAATTGTTTTTTCTTCTGACATCGGTTTAGATAGTAATCATTCAAAAACCTGACAGAAAGAATTTTACATAAATATAGGTGTGGTACTCTAAGAAGAAAAGAGACGGGGGAAAAATGAAAAAGGATGATTTGATTGAATCAATAGCACGGTCTGCAAAAATTAGTAAGGTTGCCGCTGAACGAGGTCTGCGGGGGTTGCTGCAGACCATGAAGGATGCCATAGAAGAGGGGGAACGGGTCAACCTGGTAGGCTTTGGTAGTTTTTCCATAGTTGATCGAGCCGCACGCATGGGACGTAATCCGCAAACCGGCCAGCAGATCACCATTCCATCCAGGCGCAGGATCAGGTTTACTCCAGGCAAATCGTTGATGGATCGTGTAGTCACCTAGTTGCACATTTTACCTGTTACCTGCCGTTCCGCAGGTAACTGTTTTCCTTAAAGGCGGCAGGGCATCTGTTCAGGATGTCTCTGCCGCCTTTCTTTTCCAGCTCCAGATAGCAATTCCAACTCCAATCATGATCCCACTGAGCAGCTGACCCATGGTCATCCCGGCCAACACATTGCCCAGCTGTGGATCCGGTTCACGGAAAAATTCAATACAGATACGGAAGATGCCGTACAGGATCAGGAAAAGAGCAGTCATAGAGCCGTGCGGCCACCATCTGCTCTTTTCTTTCTGCCAAGGGCGGGACTTGAGGAGCCAGAGGATAAGAAAGAGGACTACCCCCTCCAGCAATGCCTCGTAAAGCTGGGAAGGATGCCGGGGCAGGGGGCCGCCGTTGGGGAATACCATGGCCCATGGAACCTCACTTACCCTGCCATACAGTTCCGAATTCATGAAGTTGCCGATTCTCCCCAGCCCCAGACCAATGGGGACGGTGACCACATAGATATCCGCAGTTTTCCAGAAATCCAGCTTATTGCGCCAACAGTAGAGGAATCCACAGAGAATCACTCCGATACAGCCGCCGTGAAAGGACATTCCCCCCTGCCAGGTAGCAAAGATCTCCAGGGGATGTTTGAGATAATAGGAAAAGTTATAAAAGAGGATATAGCCCAGCCTTCCGCCCAGGATGACCCCGCAGATAAGCACCAGATTGATATTATCAATATGCTTTTGCAACTCCTTCCATTGAAAGAGACGGGTCTGATAACCGGCCAGCAGCCAGGCAGCGATGAAACCGAGGATATACATCAACCCGTACCAGCGTACCTGGAGCGGGCCAAGGGAAAATATAACCGGGTCTATTTGGGGGTAGGTGAACATGGTATATTTCAGTCTCGCAATATATTATGAGAAATGGTATTATAAGAGTGTTTCTTTCTTAAACCAATCTGTCGGTACATTTAATAATTATGTCTTTGCCAAAGAAAAAAATCCTGATTGCCCTGGCATGTTTTGCGGTAACCATAGTCTTACTCTTGCTAACTTTTAAGCAGGCATCGGTAAAACGACAAGTATTCCTTGACGACGGTTTTTTGTATCTCTCTGAACTCGTTGATCAAAACGTGTTTCCTCTGCTTGGTTATCTTGCAGGCAATGATAATACTGTTTTTCAGAAAACGATGCAAACCATTTCATTTGCACCATCTACCATTTCTATTATGTATATAAAACCACCAGCTCTGCTGGTGCGAGCCTAATAGGCTTTGCCGTTCAGGCGTGACATATCTCTTCCTTGAGGCTTCTGGCAAATGAAGTATACTTTTTTTGAGACCACTTGGATGGGAAGTTTCAAGGATGAGATATCTAAGTAAAGTCAAACATATGCATTAGAAAGTCATACGCGCCACAAAATCATGTTAATTTGATCTTAAGTATTTTTATTAAGTATAGTGTTGCTTTTAAAGTCGTTTTTTTAAATCTTCGAGTTCAAGGCAATTATTTTTGAATACGGGATACTCTCTGAGTAACGTCGTGCTTGTGATAACGTAATTTGAGAATACAGGCAACATTATCAGGCAGATTCAGATAAACGTCAGTTGTCATTGCCTGATTTTAATTAACAGGGTGTCCCTTTAGCTTAACTTTGTGGGAATCACTCCCAAATTCCTCTGTGATTAAGGTTTTCAAACAAGTTTAAAAATAAATATGTTGTAATTTCGATATGTTGTATTTTTTAGTTGTGTTGGCAGTCCCAAGAACGCCATTGGTACCCTTGCGAAAGTAGTTCATTGTGCTATTGTGCTTGTATGTTTATACGAAAAACTCAATGCCAACAAAAAAAATCCGGCGGACATTATTTTACCTACCGCCTGGTGGAATCTCAGAGGACTGGATCCAAGGTTCGTCAACACACTTTATTAAATCTTGGTGTTGAGTTCTTAATCCCAAAAGAAGACTGGCCAACACTCACCAACCGAATCAAGGAAATACTGAGTGGACAGTTGACTTTGTTAACAATTGACAGCACTCTTGAAAATACAGCCCATAATTATGCCAGACAAATACTAAAAAAGCGGCAAGATGTTACTCAAAAAAAACCTTATGATTATCGCACTGTAGATGTTGACACGCTCAACATCTACAACCCACGCAGTATTGGTTGTGAGCCT
>DAOVTM010000345.1 GCA_030633145.1 Desulfobulbaceae bacterium | reverse complement strand
AATTTCACGACCGACCAGCCAGTAGGCCAGAACCATATTGGAGTTAACCGAGCGCACAACATTGGCTCTGGCCTGTTCCAGTATCACAATAACCCGCTCAAAAAGCGATTCATCGTTCAGGCTGGTAACCTCATGTTTTTTATGCCATCAGAAGATTTCATCATCTGTTTATTTTGTTTAACCACGGAATACACGGAGAACACGGAATTCATATTTCGGCTACCAGCTTAAGGCGAGACAAGTCACAATTTTAATTAGATAACTTTTGTCGCTTTCTGGTTCCTACGCTCCAGCGGTCTCATCATGACAGACGGAGTCTCGCAAGCGCGCTTACCTGGAGCGTAGGAACGAGAGTGGTGCGAAAATGTCTCGTCTAAAGTTGGTAGCCGTTTTTTGTGCTTTCAGTGCCTTCCGTGTTTTCCGTGGTTATAGTTAAAAAAAATCAGGTTGTAATATAAACGAAATATTTATACATATAACAAACATCGTTAATGTAACGTACAAAAAGGTAAGTATGTCCGCAAGCAAAAAAAAGGCAGCACCTGCCCGATCCAAGCCCATGGATCATAACCCGATCATCATCTTTATGCTGATCGTCTGCGCAGCCGCAACCCTGACCATCGGCTGCGGGCTTGCCTGGTTTCACTCCCTGGATATCCCGGATATCCGTTCCGCCCGTGACTATAATCCCCAGGTAGCAACCATCCTGCTTGATCGGAAGGGACGGGTTATCGACACAATCGGCGGACAGAACCGGATTATGCTGCCCTACAACCAGATGCCAGCGATGCTTGGCAAGGCATTTGTGGCAGCAGAAGACAGCCGCTTCTGGGAACACGGCGGTCTGGACGGCTGGTCGATCCTGCGGGCGGCCTGGAACAACCTGCGCTCGGGGCGGCGAAGTCAGGGCGGCTCCACCATTACCCAGCAGGTGACCCGCTCCCTGCTCCTGAGCCGGGAAAAGACTTATCTGCGAAAACTGACCGAGGCTCTGCTTGCCTATCGGCTGGATCGAATGCTGACTAAAGAGGAGATCCTGTTCATCTATCTCAATGAGATTTATCTGGGTGAAGGGGCTTATGGGGTGGAAGCGGCAGCCAGAACCTATTTCAATAAATCAGCAAAAAAACTCAATCTGGCAGAGGTTGCCCTGCTGGCCGGACTGCCCCAGTCCCCCTCCCGTTACTCCCCCTTTGATCATTTTGACAGGGCCAGGGCCAGGCAGATGTATGTCCTCAATCGGATGGCTGAAGATGGGGTAATCTCTGCTTCAGCAGCCCGCAAAGCCTATCAGAAAAAACTGCCACTGGCAGGGTTCAGTATCAACAAAAGGATGAACGGTTACTTTGCCCAGTATGTACGCAAACAGCTTGCACAACGATACGGTAGCAAAGAGCTGATGTACAGCGGACTGCGAGTCTTTACAACCCTGGATCTTGACCTCCAGAAGGCTGCTTATACGGCAATAAACAACGGAACACGAGCAGTGCGAGCCAGGCAAAAAAACAAAGATCGGCCCCAGGGAGCCTTGGTGGCTATGGATACCAGCACTGGCAGGATCATGGCCATGGTCGGTGGCAATGATTTTACGGTCAGCCAGTTTAATCGAGCCGTGTCTGCCAGACGGCAGCCTGGTTCGGCATTTAAGCCGCTGGTCTATGCGACGGCCTTTGAGAAGGGGTTTTCTCCCGAGTTTCGTATTGACGACAAGCCATTTTCCATCCGCAATAAAGACGGCACGGTCTGGCTGCCTAAAAACTATAATAATAAATATTACGGTTCCACTACACTCCGGGACGGACTGATCTATTCTCGCAATATCGTCGCAATCAAGCTGCTGCGAAAAACAGGAACAGGCTCGGTAATCAAGCTGGCAAAACGGGCAGGTATTAGCACGCAGCTCAAACCGGAGTTGACCCTGGCTCTTGGAGCCTCTCCTGTTACACTGCTGGAAATGACCGCTGCCTATACTATGTTTGCTAATAAAGGACTGCACCGACCACCGGTCGCCATCACCCGAATCCAGGATCAAAACGGTAGGGTCGCCCTCTGGCAGCAGCCGAAAACCCGCAGGGTAATCAGTGCTGCGAGCGCAGATAAAATGGATTCCATTCTCAAACAGACCATCAGCCGGGGAACCGGACGCAGGGCAAAGGGGATTAGAAATGGAGCAGGAAAGACCGGCACCTCAGACAACAACATGGACAGCTGGTTTGTCGGCTACACGCCGGAAATTACTGCCGGGGTCTGGCTCGGTTATGATCGGGGCAAGCCATTGGGGAAAGGGGAAACCGGGGGCCGGACTGCTGCTCCGGTGTGGAAGGGGTTTATGGAAAAAGTTGGTAAATAAACTGAACCATACGAGCAGAAAAAAAGTGGTTGTTCCGCTTGGCAATGTGTTACGGTTGCGCTATTATATTTCATATAGATTTTGTTTACTTTACCGAGGTCTGCCATGGAAAGAACAACAATATTGTTACCCCATGAGTTAAAAATCGAAGCCATGCAGTATGCCAGGGAGCAGGATATTTCCATGGAAAAACTCATCCGTTTTGCCCTGAAAAAACTTCTTGAGACTACCGGTGACAATACACCTGACAGTGATCCGTTATTCTCGGATTCAACGGTGTTTGAGGGGGATGCACCAACGGATTGTTCGAGCAACCATGACAGGTATTTATACGATGATTTTTCTGGTTCCTACGCTCCTTCGGCAACAACTATAGAACGTCCAAATACCATTCCCACGCTGGAGCGTGGGAACGAGAAAACCAATCAGTTAAGGAGGTTATATCATCCTCATTTATAGTATTTGCTTCTTAATTTTGTATCAGGCATGACTGCAAACCTCGGCCATGAGCCGACAAAGAATAAAAAGGTAAGGGTGCAAAGGGTTAGATTGTCATGAGGAGGCGGAAGCCAAGGAGGCTACTGCGGCGGTCTGGCGAGCCGCTGTAGCGAAACGCAGAACGGCAGTAGTTAGCGGAGATGTTCCAGTTACCGCCACGGTACACCCGGCGCAAGCATGCTCCAATGTCATCATCACACCACTCCCAAACATTGCCATGCATGTCAAAAAGTCCCCAGGGATTGGGATACTTTAATCCTACAGGATGGGTACTTCTTTCTGAATTCTCATAATACCAACAATAATTATCCAATTCTGCCTTACTATCACCAAAACAATACCTACTCCTGCTTCTTGCCCGGCAGCTATACTCCCACTGATCTTCATTCGGCAGCGTAAAAACCTTACCTGTTCGCTCATTCAGATGGTTGATAAAATCACAGGCATCATTATGAGAAACCTGTTCCACCGGGTGTTGACTCCCCTTAAATTCACTGGGAACATTGCCCATTACACTCTGCCACTGCTCATTGGTCACCTGAAAAGCCCCCATGTAAAAAGGCTGATCGACCTTCACACAGCGATCAAATTTCTTAAAGGGCAGCACAGCGTTCCTCTTCCAGAATTCTCCCTCCGGGATAAAGACCATGGGGATATAGACACCGTTGCCAAGATCCACCAATTCAAGTGGTGGCAAATTATGCTCTTTGGCCTCCCGTAACTGCCAATCGCTCATGGCAGAGAGAATCTTGTCGGAGAGTTCTTCCTTTTTTTTGTCCAACTGCTCCTTTCTGGCTCTTTCCGCCTCCTCCTGCTGGCGACGCTTCCTGACAGCCTCTTCCTGCAACCGCTGTTGCTTTTTTTCTTTCTGTATCTGTTTCCTCTCTGCCTCCCCCTGTAACCGCTTCTGCTCAACCTCTTCCCTTTTCCGCTCCTGTGCTGCCTCTTCTGCACGTTTTATCCGCTCATTGATGCGATCCTGCAACTCCCCGGCATGTGCTGCCATCTCATCGCTGACCACCAGTTTCGCTTTCCGGGCAACCCCTTCCATCTGGCAGGAATAGCCATGCCCTGAACCAGACCAAGGAGTGACCACATAACCGGCTCGGCCCCAGTTATCACAGGCAACCACCTCAAGAAGATCACTGCGAAAAAAGAAGCCTACCTCCATGCCCTTTGGTACTGTTCCATCCTTCAAAACAGGCCGAACCTGCAACTTGGCCTCTATTTCTCCTCCTGATGATTCCATCACGTCAACAACTATCAGGTCAAGCCCTGTCAGCTATCGAAGGTCAGGTTTCTGCGGTTCACGCTGGGCTGCCGCCTCAGCCGGGTCAAGGAATTCAGTCTCACCAAAGGTACTGGGTATCTTCATATTTTTTCTCTGATGCATTCATGAGGTTTATCGGGTCTGCATCGCATCCTGGTGACAATCCAATCAGCCAACAATGGTACACACTAGCGCACCCTACGAAAAAGCATAGATGCAGGAAGGTAGGATGCCGCTGTGCGCACCAATGATTCTTGAATCTTGATCAAAAAAGATCAAACGATAAATGAGAATGCCAACATTTTGTTAAATTAATTTTGTACTGGTACTTATTGCAAGACCTCGTTCAAACTGCCAGCAGTCAACACCCGGTCACACCACTGAAGCAGTGTTTCGCTATCCGCATTTTCAATACGTTCACGAATTTCATCCGGCAGCTCACCAAATTTACTTTGTAGTTGTCGAGACAATATCAAACATTCAGCATCTTTTATGCCTTTTTTTATGCCTTTTTTTATGCCCTTTTTCATGCCTT
>DAOVTM010000007.1 GCA_030633145.1 Desulfobulbaceae bacterium | reverse complement strand
GTATCATCTCTGGCATGAACCAGCATTATAGCTCCAAGACCAAGAACGATGGTAACAGAGTAAAGAAACAGCACTGCTCGACGTTGCGTATATCCCATCTTGACAAGGTTATGATGAAAATGTTTCATGTCCGGCATGAACATCTTCTTGCCCAGGACAAAACGTCGCAGAGGTGCCCACAGGGCATCAAAGAGCGGAACCCCCATGGCAATGACCGGTATCAGCATGGCCGTTGCCACCTGGCCCTTCATGGATCCGGCTATGCTCAGAGCGGCAAGGCTGTATCCTATAAAATAGCTGCCACTGTCCCCCATAAAGATCGTTGCAGGGTTAAAATTATAGCGGAGAAAGCCAAGCAGACAGCCTGCCAGGCAGGCAAAGGCCAGGGTTGTAGTAATCAGGCCTGACTGGGGAGCACAGATAAAGAGCATAGTCAAACAGACAAACAGGGCTATGCCGGCGGCAAGACCATCCAGTCCGTCAACCAGGTTGATGGCGTTTATGACCAGGACAAACCAGAACATGGTGGCTGGCAGAGAAAAATAGCCCAGGGACAGGGAATGGATAAAGGGGAAGGAAATAGTTCCAATCCTGAGTCCGCAGTACCAGGCAACAACTCCGACGAATATCTGACCCGCAAACTTGACCTTGAACGACAAGCCTCTGATGTCATCCACCATGCCCAGTGCAAATATAATTACAGCCCCAATGGAAAATTTGAATATACGGGAATCATTGAAAAGTAAGAGTATAGGGTCACTGTACTGACGAAACAGGTACAGCAGTCCCAAAGAGAGAAAAAAACTGGAAAAAATTGCCAGCCCTCCGATTCTGGGAATTGGGATTGTATGAATTTTTCGCTCTGTGGGGTGATCCACCAGACCGAACCGTTGAGCGATGCGTATCACCAGAGGGGTGATCAGGAGGGTAAGGAAAAAAGCTGTCAGGAAGGAAAGCAGGATGGTGGTCATTTAAAACCTGAGATAAAAGCCAAGCTCTTTTTCATAGAGTTTCTGATCAGCAAAGGCACAGCCGATATAGTTATCCTGGACACTGCGGATGGTTGCAAGTTTGAGCATTTTGGTCTTGTTCCTGTCGTCAAGATGAAACTCAAGCTGTACGGTCTGTTTTTCTTTCATGTTATGGTGGCCGGAAACTGTAAAACCGATACCGGTCATGGATATATTCTGTATCTGGATGACACCACCGCCTGAACCAGGAGGTTTAAGCACATGATAGCTTCCTGTCAGATTGATCTCTTTTCGGTAATGTTTTCTAAAGTTTAGATGGGCGATGAACGGGTTGTTACAGGAACAGCGAACCTTTATGGTGTGTTGTTTTCCGTGCAGTGATGCTACGGAAATGCTCTTGGCTTTGTTGCATGATGGACAGATGATTGTCGCCTGCATACCAGGGCGGACATGAACCGTGACGTTACTTGTCATTGTGTTTCTCGGAGTATAACCAGTATAGGTAAATCAACTGTCGGAAGCCGGTCAAGGCAACAGGTAAAAGCCAAGTTCCGTCTCAAATTCTTTCAGGTGAATCATTGCGCAGCCGATATACTCTTCTTCCACAGAACAGATTCGAGCTCGCTTTATGAGGTGGGTATTCATTTTATTATCAAGATGAAAATTCAGTTCCAGGATCTGGTCTTTTTGAAGATCATGCCACTTAGGGGCTATAAAACCGATACCTGTCTGGGAGATGTTTTTTATCTCGGCAACACCAGAGTCACCTCCTGGCGGATCAACGACCTTGTAAGTACCAGGAAGATCAGTTTCTTTTCGGTAATAACTTCTAAAATCCAGTGATACTATTGTCCGTTCCCTGCAAAGGGGACATTCAATTTCAGGATCATGCGCCTGCTTTCGATACTGAGCCGCTGAAAGCTGGATGACAAATTCGCATGATGGACAGATTATGGTTACGGTGTTATCGGGTCGAACATACGCTGTCAATTTTTTCATGGCAGTTTTTTTTATCAATCGTAAATAATACAGGTATATTGAGCAAGCAACTTTTCCGTGGCCGCGTCCAGGTCTGCGGAGACTTCGTGTATCTGGTATTCTCGCTTGCAGCCGCTGCATTTGAGGTGAACCCGACCACAGCTCCGTACAACCTCCAACGGCTGTTTACATTCTCTACATTGCATAGTTGCTAACCTATATCAACTCTGTTCGGGTGAAGATGGCCTTCAATGGATACCCGGCAGCTGCAAGGGCTTCAGCACCCCCTTCCTCCCGGTCAACAAGGGTGACCACCAGGCCAACCTTGAATCCCTGGTCTTCAACACGCTCTATGACCTGAATCAGGGTTCCACCAGTGGTGACCACATCTTCCACCAGAGCAACCCGGCAGCCCGGCTGCAGGTTGTTTTTTCCCTCAAGAAAATTACCTGTCCCGTGCCCTTTGGCCTCTTTGCGAATGATAAAGGCTGGAACAGGGGACTGGGCAAGATGACTGACAATGGATACCGCTGTAACAAGGGGGTCAGCTCCCAGGGTCATACCGCCTACACCGCCAATGGGTTCCTGTTCTTCCTGGATCAGTTCATAGAGCAGGCGGCCACAGAGATAGCCGCCTTCAGCATCAAGGGTCGTCTGTTTACCATCAATATAAAAATCCGATGTTTTCCCGGAAGTGAGGGTGAAGGTTCCCTCCCGGTATGACTTTTCAAGGAGCAGTTCTTTGAGCCGTTGTCGTTCATCCATGGATTTATCCTAAAAACAGGGTTACCGTCTTGCTGACAATTTGCACTGATTGTCGTTCATTTTCAAGGGCGTGTCAAATGTTTTTTTCTCCAGTTTTTTATCCTCTGAGGACTTTGGGCTTAAAAAGATTGGTTTCCATGTGCTTGATCTCATCTATGCCAGAGATAGTTATCTCTGAATCCGGGACAAGCAGCTCATTATCAATCTTATCCTCGTACTCCACATTGGAGAGAATCTGTTTCATGCAGTTGATTCTGGCTCGTTTTTTATTGTCGGAACGGATAATGGACCAAGGTGTGAGGGTTCGGTTGGTCTCATTGAGCATCTGGAATTTTTTTACACTGTACTTGTCCCAGAGCTTCTGAGCCAGGTTGTCAACAGGGGACAGCTTGTATTGCTTGAGGATGTCATCCTTACGCGATGCAAAGCGGTTGGCCTGCTCCTGCTTGGAAACAGAAAAGTAAAACTTGAATAGCTGGATACCATCTTTGACCAGCATCTGTTCAAAGAGGGGGACATCTTTCAGGAACCGTTTATGCTGTTCATCGCTGCAGAATCCCATTACCGGTTCAACCATGGCACGGTTGTACCAGGAGCGGTCAAAGAGTACCAGTTCTCCGGCAGCAGGCAGATGCGGCACATAGCGCTGGAAATACCACTGGGTGATTTCGGTGTCACTGGGTTTTGAGAGGGCAACTACCCTGGTGTTACGAGGATTGAGAAATGCGTTGATCCGCTTGATGGTACCACCCTTACCGGCGGCATCTCGACCTTCAAAGATTGACAGGATACGGGATCCTTCCGCCTTCATGTGTTTCTGCAGTTTCATCAGCTCGACCTGCATGTTCTTCAGCTCGATTTCATACGCCAGGTTCGCCTTTTTAATCCAGATGGCGCAACAGTCTTTACCCTCTTTCCTGTCCATATTCTTCATGGCAGTCCCTTCCAGCAGTTTGATTTTTTTAGGGGACTTGCTGGAATCATCTTTAGTTTCATTTTTTATCTTCTTTCCTGACATTACACACTCCTTTTGTCGGTAGATTAATAGTATTAGTAGAATATTAATAGGTGTATTCAGTATTCTAATATATCTCTATACCATACTTTTTTTTAAATGAAAATGAATGAAAATAAAAATTACTATTTGTATGAAGCAGAAGATCTGCCTGATATGTTGTGGTATCTTTGTTGTTGTTTTTTAAGGAAAATAATTAAAAATATAAGGAGATTACGGAAAGCAGTTTTTTTCAGAATGTGGAGTATTGCTTTTTATATTTGACTATATTTTTGCTATGCTGTAAATGAATATTAATGTAGATTAGATTTTTCTGTTTCTTTTTTTTACTTGTGGCAGAAGAATAATTCAAGATTTTAAATTGTATGGAGGGGAAAATGTTAAAAAGAGTACTTGTTCTTATCGCTGTACTGGCTGTGGTCTGTCTGTCTGGCAGCGGTGCCTCGTTTGCGGATGAGATTAACTATATTCCGGTGGAAGAATTCAAAGAGATACTTGACAACAAGGATCCGGTTATTATTGCTGATATCCAGGAGGCAAAAAAATTCGTGCAGCATTATTTTTTCGGCTCTGTTGAGACCAATGCCTATCCGGTCAGGTCAGATGAAGAAAAAAAGAAACTGAACAAAATTATTAATGCCTATGACGAGAGCGGTAAGACAATAATTATTGTCGGCCCAAGGGGAACAACAGGTGCAAAACGGGCCTATAAATATCTCCGGGAGCATGATGTACCTCAGGATAAAATCTATATCCTGGAGGGCGGTGTCAGGGCTTGGCCCCATAAAAAAATGTTCATAAATGTGGCAGGAGGTTGTGCCTGATATATAAGCAGACGAAATATCAGCAGTTGTTGACGGGCTTTCACAGTTATGTGAAAGCCCTTTTTTTTGTTGTAACCAGGGATGTCATTGCAGCAGTACTATTTCACAGACGATAATATTGTCATAATAACGGATAATAACTATACTTGGCAGCGGGTTTATGTTATGTATTATATGGTGTAACTAACACGATCATGATTTTTATCATATTTTATATACAGGACTCGATTCCCAGATGAATGTGAAAGGTTTTCAGGCTTCGGCTGTTCAGGCCGGTATTCGCTATAAGGACAGGCTTGATCTTGGTTTAATATATTCAAAAGAACCAGCAGTTACAGCGGGTATGTTCACCAGTAGCAGCATTAAGGCTGCTCCTGTACTTTTGGGAATGGATCGTTTGCGGCAGGGCAGGGTTCAGGCAATCCTCGTAAACAGCGGTAATGCCAATGCCTGCACCGGTGAGCAGGGTATGGAAACAGCACTGGCAACCGGCGCAATGGCAGCATCCGCCCTTGGCATCGATGAACAACTGGTTCAGGTCGCATCCACCGGGGTCATAGGTGAGCAGATGGATCCTGAACCCTTTGCATCGGCAGTTCCTGGCCTGGTTAAAGGGCTGTCAAAAAATGGTTTTGATGATGTTGCCCAAGCTATCATGACCACTGATACCGTCGTCAAAACTGCTGACGCTACCATCCTCATTGATGGAGTTGAAGTGCGTCTGCTTGGGATTGCCAAGGGATCCGGCATGATCATGCCGGATATGGCTACCATGCTTTGTTTTGTGGTCACAGATGCACGGATTGTTTTTCCCGCTCTGAATGAGGCTGTAAAGAAAGGGGTGGAGCAGTCGTTCAACCTGATAACCGTTGACGGGGACACCTCTACCAATGACACCGTGTTGGTGATGGCAAACGGGGCTGCGGAAAACGGCTGGATTGATGAGGATACTCCAGAAGCGCAAAAAGTGTTTGCTGAAGCACTTCTCAAGATCTTCAAGGATCTGGCTCTGCAGATCGTCCGTGATGGTGAAGGAGCGACCAAGCTGATCACCATTCGTATTGTCGGAGCGCGCAGCCGGGACGGTGCTATGAATGCGGCGCAGACCATTGCCAACTCCGCCCTGGTCAAAACAGCCTTTTTCGGCGAAGATGCCAATTGGGGAAGGATTATTGCCGCCCTGGGACGATCTGGATGCCCCTTTAACCCTGCTCGTGTTTCCATAGCCTTTGACGATGTACTCATGGTGGAAAACGGCCTTGGGCAGGGTCAGCAACGAGAAGCAGAGGCATCGGAGGTTTTGAAGCAGAAGGAGCTTACAGTAACGGTTGACCTCCATGATGGTATGGAAAAGGCAGAGGTCTTTACCTGTGATTTATCCTATGATTATGTCAAGATCAATGCAGATTACCGCAGTTGAGAAATTTTTTCTTTTTTCCCTTTTTTTTCTTTGCGGGCTAAGGTTAAATGAAATAGTAGAATAGTTACTCTTTTTATTATGGCACAAACAGAAGAAACCCAGAATGGCAGCAGTTTTCAGGGAATTTCCCTGGAGTCTTTTTTGCAAATGCTTGAGCATGAACGGAAAAGCTGTACCATTGATGTACATTCAGGAGATGTAAAGGGCAGTTTTTTTTTCCAGGAAGGAGAGCTGATTGATGCAGAATACGGTCAACAAAAGGGTATTGATGCTGCGTATGGCTTACTGGCATTAAAGAATCCGGTTTTCAAGGTGAGCAACGCCATGGACAGGATGCGCCGAATTGAAGATTCCCTGCCCCGTATCCTGTTA
Source organism: Desulfobulbaceae bacterium (assembly GCA_030633145.1). Classification (GTDB taxonomy): domain Bacteria; phylum Desulfobacterota; class Desulfobulbia; order Desulfobulbales; family Desulfobulbaceae; genus DAOVTM01. Next base: position 15,160 of record DAOVTM010000007.1, on the reverse strand, counting down.
ACTGCGGCATCACGCAGTGATGAAGAGAGCGGCGAACCCAAAGTAAAAACCATGAGAAAGAAGCTGGCAGGAGACGCAGTTGTCCAAAAGAACCCTATGTTAAAGCGACTGATCTCTGCCATAACAGACATTCAGGGAGTAAAGCATTATTACCTCCTTAATCGTCAGGGGAAATTGATTACCCAGTCATCTGTCAACAAGAAAGTCGGTGATTTTATTGCCTATGCCATCATCAGTGGTATTCAGATGCGCAAACATCTAGATGCCAGGGGGCCGCACCTTATTAAAATGATCATGGAGAACGGAGAGGTACTACTTATCATTCCGGGTGCCGGATTCATTATAGGGCTGCTGATTGAGTTAGATGCTTCCACTGAAGATGTAACCAAGGACATTCGCTCCGCAATTGCTCAATTAACCATGAAAAAGAAGTAGCACTCCATGAGAAAACTACTTAATGAAATTTCTGTTATACCCGGGGTGACTGGATCCTGTATTTTTGATAAAAACGATGGCCCGCTTTGTCAGGATATCCATGCCAACCTGTCAACCAAATTACTGGAAACCGTTGGTATTCACCTGGTTCGCCTGATCCAGATGGGTGTAATGAGTGAATTAATTGTCCAGTCGGCCCATTTTCGTTTTGATAAATACACGGTTGTTGGTATGCCACTGGACAGCGGAGCAGTACTTCTCACGGTCTGTGATGCACAGGCAAACTGTTCCCTGGTAGCCACTACAGCAGCCATGCTGGTTTCTGACATGCGGGAAGAGCTGGCTAGAGGGGTAACGGAGCCTCCTCCTGTTTCTAAAGAAGAAGTGGAAGAACTGGACGCTTTTGAAGTCAACGAAGTGGAAGAGCAGGCAGGTGATGCGGAAAATAGCATGCAGCCGATGTTTGATAGGATTGAAGAGGCACTCGCCGGGGCAATAGGTCCTGTGGCCGGGATGGTAATGCAGGACTATATTGATAAGTGGGAGGCAGACGGCCCAGCAGTGCCAGCACGATTATCAGAACTTGCCAGCATGCTTGTTGAAGAGATTGGTGATCCGAATCTTGCCCAGGAGTTTATCGGCAAGGTAGAGAATCTCATGTAAGGATGGCGTAAAAAAAACATTAAAAAGGCCGTACCGGTTACCCGGCACGGCCTTTTTTTCGCACAATTTTTCGTGCAATGAATGACGTTTATTTTTTCTTGTAGCGCTGGAGCATCTTGTCTATACTGATCCGTAATCGGTCAACTGAACGAGCCAGAGAACTTATCTCATCATTAGAGGGGGTCGTGATGGGTTCAGAGAGGTTTTTGCCAAGGCTGATCTCGGTTGCGCGATGCTCAAGCCGGGTCAGCGGTTTAATGACATACATGCTGAAGAACACCCACAAAATGGCCATCAGAACCACAATGGCTCCCACGCCGAAAACGACCAGTTTCAGGGCTGATTTTTTTGCCTGGTCAAGAGCCTTCTGGAGTGGAACATAGACAATATATGCGGAGGCAATATTGCCGACCTTCCAGTTGTAGCCGTGTTCTGACCCGTAAATTGTCACGATTTCCTCAGGCGCATCCTCTGGTTCTCCATGACAGCGAAGACAGCCTTTAGAACTGATTCGGATGGGTTTGGCAAAGTAATAATAGGGCTGTTCATCCTTAATAATGGTACCTTCGTTCGATTCAAGATTGGGATTCTGCTTAAAGGAGTCAATAATTGTCAGGTCAACGACATCCGCTTTATTGGCAAGATGAAGGGGGTCAATGGTGGCCTGCTTAAAGACGTAATCAGGATTCTTATCGTGAAAGATCTCGGCAACACCACGGGTCAGGGTAAAACCGGAAATCAGTTCCGGTACAAAATGACCCCGTGGCAGGAGTTCAAGAACCTTTGGACGTTGTTCTTTCTTGAAAAACTGCCGGGAAGAATCAAGATAGTCAAAGACAATTTGTCCCTTGTCCCTGGCTTCCTGTTTTGCATTGTTGATGCTGAAGGTATAACTGGCATAGGCTATACCAAGGGTTGCCAGCAGGCTGAGTACGCCTATGAGAACCAGAAAACGTATCCGAATACTCATCTGATATCCTCCTCTTGTGGATGGGTTTGGAGGGAACAAAGTATTCCCACATATTACTCGCCATGAACCACATTGAGGGAATAAAGTCAAGCCCAAAAAATGAGATAGGGGGTGTTTGCAAAAATAATGCTTTTCAGTGGAATGAATGTTGCGTAACAGAATAAAATCGTTTTAATTCCAAACATAGAGAGTTATGAGTACACACAACACTTATAACTTAACACTCAAAACTCATAACTCAAAACTCATGACTGATTTATCCCTGTTCGGGCAGCGTTTTTCCTCTGGTTCCGGTATCCTTACCCTTATGGATGACCTTGGTAATGCCCTTGCCAAGGGCAATATGCTGATGATGGGTGGCGGCAATCCCGGCCATATTCCGGAAGTTCAGGAAGTTATGCGGAAACGTTTTCTGGAGCTTGGTGAAGATCCAGCCCAGTTTCAACGTTTGATCGGCATCTATGACCCTCCCCGGGGGGAGGAGGAATTTCTCAGTGTGCTGGCAGAGATGCTCAATGATGAGTATAACTGGGATATAGGGTCAGCGAATATCTGTCTGACCAATGGCAGCCAGGGCGGTTTTTTTCTCCTCTTTAATATGTTGGCAGGCTTTTTTAAGGAAAGCGGCAGGAAAAAAATTCTCCTGCCGGTCACCCCGGAGTATATCGGCTATGCGGATCTCGGCTTATGCGATAATTTTTTCAGGGCGGTAAAGCCGAAAATTGAATATATAGACGATGACCTCTTCAAATACCGAGTTGATTTTGATGCCCTGCGGGTTGGTGATGATATAGGCGCAATCTGTGTCTCCAGGCCGACCAATCCCACCGGCAATGTTCTGACCGACGAAGAGGTACAGGGGCTGGCAGCAGTTGCCGATGAACATGGAATTCCTCTTATTATCGATAACGCCTATGGTGTTCCCTTTCCCGGAATTGTTTATACCGATGCTGCGCCATTTTTTGGGGAAAATGTTATTGTCTGCATGAGCCTGTCCAAGTTTGGACTGCCAGCGGTTCGTACCGGTATTGTCATTGCTTCGGAAGAGGTTGTTTCAACCCTGTCCGGTATCAACGCTATTCTTAACCTTGCTCCGGGCAGTTTCGGAGCCATGCTGACAACAGAGATTATCCGCAGCCGGGAAATTCTTCGCCTGAGCAAAGAGGTTATCCAGCCTTATTACAAGGAGAAGATGGAAAAAGCCGTTGCCTGGGTCAGGGAATATTTTTACGATATCGAGTACCGTCTCCATGTCCCGGAAGGAGCCATGTTTCTCTGGCTCTGGTTTGAGGGGCTGCCCATATCCAGTACGGAACTGTACGAGAAGCTGAAAAAACGTAAGGTACTGGTGGTTTCAGGGGAGTTTTTCTTCCCAGGGCTTGAAGAGGAATGGCAGCACAGCAGAGAGTGCATCCGGCTGACCTATTCCCAGGATGAGGAAGATGTCCGTCAGGGGCTGGAAATTATCGGAGAGGAAGTACGAAAAATTGAAGTACGAAAAAATTTTGCAAAAGATTGAAGGAGTCTATTATGCGAAAGATGCTGTTGATACTTTCCGGGCTGGCTGTCCTGCTGCCCCTGCAGAGCTACGGAGCCTGCGTTCAGGGTGATTGTAAAGAAGGACAGGGAATGCTGGAAAGCGGTAACGGTCGGATATATGAGGGAGAGTTTCAAAAGGGTTTTCTCTGGGGGCATGGCACCCTGGTCTATCCAGACGGCCTTCGCTATACCGGTAGTTTTGTCAAGGGACGTTTTCATGGAATAGGTACCATGGAAACTGTGGATGGCAGAACCTATAGCGGCAGTTTCAAGAAGGGTGTCATTGACGGTAAGGGAACCCTGACAATGGCTGACGGAGCCCAGTACCAGGGAGACTTCTCCATGGGTAGATATAACGGGAATGGAACTCTGTCATGGCCTGACGGCAGGGAGTATTCCGGAGCTTTTCGCAACAATATGCTGCACGGCATCGGCAAGATGAAATACACCGATGCCAGTACCTTTGAAGGGGAGTTTCGTGAGGGTCGGCCTTATGGCAAAGGGGTTCGCCGCTATTCGGATGGAAACGTTTATACTGGTAGTTTTGACGGTTCTTTCCGCCAGGGGTATGGAATCCTGGTCATGGTAGATGGCAGCACCTATGAGGGCAATTTCGAAAATGATGCCTATGATGGTCGGGGTACCCTCATGGATAAAAACGGTCGTAAATATATCGGAACTTTTACCGCCGGAGTCATGACTGGTAAGGGAACCATGACCTGGCCTGATACTGGTCGGGCTTATATAGGTGAATTTGTCAATGGTTTGCCCCAGGGTGATGGGGAGATGGATTATAAGGACGGTTCCATATATCTTGGTCAGTGGAGTTCCGGTATCAGAACGGGTATCGGCAAGATGACCTATAAGAGCGGTCGGGTGTATGAGGGTGAATTCAGTAACGGTATGCCCAATGGAAAGGGCAAGGTTACCCATCCGGACGGCAGCTATTTTACAGCTACCTTTGTTGACGGCGATCCTGTCACCCCTGAGGAAGATATTGTCTTGCAGCAGCCTATGAAGATCGATGTTCCGACAGCTCTGTCAGGTGAAACCACAACTTTGATGGTTACCGCTCCTGTTGTTATACCATCTGCAACTCCAGCTCCAACTACAACTGCTGCTGCGGCAGTAACAGCAGGAACAGCACCAACCGAAATTGCCATAGATAACCTGAGGGTACAGGCACCAGGAGCCGTCAATGGAGGAGAGGTTGAGGATCAGCTTGCCTTTGTCAACGATATTCCCTATGGAGGGAAAGAAGGAGATGCATCGGTGGAGCTGGCAGCTGAAGGGCATGCCTTTACCGGAGAGACCAGTGTCAAGCTGCCGGATTCCTCCCGTTATAAGGGTTCCTTCAAGGATGGTAAGATGGATGGTTTTGGAACCTTGCAGCTGGCTGGTGGAGAGTCGTACGAGGGTGAATTTTATGTCGGTCAATACCACGGCCAGGGAACCTATCTATATGCGGATGGCCGAAAATATTCAGGCTCTTATGTGCAGGGAGTGCAGGAGGGCTGGGGTCGGTTTACCTATCTGGACGGCTCCTCCTATGAGGGCGATTTTATCGATGGTGGCTTTGATGGTGACGGGGTCTATATTTTTCCTGATAGCAGCAGGTATGAAGGGGAGTTTGTAAAGGGATTTTTCTCAGGCCGGGGAACCCTGGTCTATTTTGATGGAAGAAAATACAGCGGCGAATTTAAAAAAGATCTGCCCCATGGTCAGGGAACCCTTGTCTCGGCAGATGGGACCATTTTTGACGGCTCGTTCAAGTCTGGCCGGCGAAGCGGCACTGGAACCATCCGATATCCGGACGGTCGTGTTGTCAAAGGTACCTTTAAAAACGACCAGCTGGTACAAGAGTGATCAGGAGACAATAAGGCGTATGGAAACGTGGCAATACAGGACAGTTTTTTTTGCATTCCAGAAGAATGGAATGTTGGGTGAAAAATTTATTGATGAAGAAGAGATGGAGGACGAACTCAACAGACAGGGGAGCGAGGGCTGGGAACTGGTCTCTGTAGTCAGGGAGCATGATGGACTGCTTGCCGTCTGTAAGCGTGCAAGTGGTCGCAAGTCCAGCCTGTTGCAGCCTGGTAAACAGCAGCCTGCTGCGGCAAAAGCGGTCTCGGTTCTGCCTGCAAAGCAGCCTCTTCCAGCCGGTGAAGGGATTGGCGATATAAAAATTTCTTGAAAACTCATTGATTTATTACTCGTTCCCACGCAGCGCGTGGGAACGAGAGTATTTCTTGAAACTCATTGATGTTTTGAAACTCATGTATAAAGCAGATAATGCACTACAAAAAATGATGCAGGCAATTCGGCGCAGCCTGCACCTCCATCCCGAACTCGCCTATCAGGAACAACAGACCTCAGCCTTGATTCAACAGGAGCTGGATCGGTTGAATATTCCTTATAGAGCCGGTCTGGCAGAAACCGGGATCAGGGCAGAGCTGGGAACAGATTCCAGTCCCTGCATCGGCTTGCGGGCTGATATGGACGGGCTGCCCATTGCCGAGGAGACCGGACTTGCCTTTGCTTCACAACAGCCGGGCATCATGCACGCTTGCGGCCATGACGGCCACGTCGCCATGCTTCTTGGTGCGGCAGCAATGCTGAAAGAGCATGAAAGTGAGCTGCCCGGCAGGGTGGCACTGCTCTTTCAACCGGCAGAAGAATCTGGTAACGGGGCTGCAGCAATGATCAGGGATAACGCACTGGCAGGCGTTGATATGATTTTCAGTGGTCATATTGATACCCATTTCCCTGTTGGACAGCTAACGGTTGATGAGGGCGTTATCTGCTCCTACACTGATCCCTTTGCCATCACTATCCATGGTCGGGGTGGACATGCTGCCAAGCCGCACGAAGCGGTTGACGCAGTGGTCATTGGATCCAACCTGGTAATGAATCTGCAAACCCTGATTTCCAGGCGAATAGACCCGACACATGCGGCAGTGGTAACCGTGGGCCGGTTTGCGGCGGGTACTGTACATAATGTGATTGCGGAAAAGGCGGTTCTTGAGGGAACAATCCGTTCCACCCATCCTGATACACGGGAACGGGTCTTGAGCGGTCTGCAGCAGCTTATTCATGGCGCAGGCGAGATGTATGATGTCAAGATTGAGGTTGAGTTTCATGCCCCTATGCCTGCGGTTTTTAATGATCCCCGTGCAGCACTTATTGCCCGGCAAGCCGCTGTTGCCGTGGTCGGAGAAGACAGAGTCTTGTCCCAGGGTACACCCAGCCTGGGGGGTGAAGACTTTTCCTTTTATCAGCAGGAGATTCCAGGCTGCATGATCCGTTTCGGTGCAGAAAAAAATGGGGCAGGCTCTGCCCATTCCTGCCGCTTTGATTTTGACGAGGATGTCCTGAGCTGCGGTGCCGAGTGGCTGGTAGCTGTAGCCTTATGCGGCTTGAAAAATCTCAGGGAACAGCAGTAGGGTAATTACGATCGATTTCATGGATAAATCTTAGATGGATAACAATAAAATCGTCTTCGCTGACAGTAAATCCTATACCCTGGGCGTAGAACTTGAATTCCAGCTGGTTGATCAGGAAACCCTTAACATGGTGCCAAGGGTGCAGCCGATCCTGGACGAACTTGCTCCCAGGGGAAGCGACAGGATTGTTCCAGAGTTTCTCCAGTCCATTATTGAATTGCAAACCGGGGTCTGTAACTGTGTCGCTGATGTGGCAGGTGATCTGGGCAGGACAATCCAGATTGTGGAAGACGCAGCCGATAGTCAGCACTGTTACCTCTATTCGTCCAGTCTTCATCCCTTTGCCCTCTCGGAAGAACAGACACTCAGTAGTGGTGACCGCTATAAGCGGATTATGGAAGAACTGCAACTGGTGGGGCGCAGGTTTATCTCCCAGGGACTGCATGTCCATGTCGGGGTGGGTGGTGGCGATGAGGCCATCCGTGTCTGCGCAGTACTCCAGGCCTATCTTCCCATTCTTCTGGCCATGAGCAGTTCCTCGCCCTATTACGAAGGCAAGGACACCGGTTTTCAATCCTATCGTACCAAGTTGTTTGAGGCTCTTCCTCTGGCTGGAATTGCCGATTATCCCATGGACTGGCAGGGATTTGTCGAGGAGGTTGACTTTCTCTGTGAGCGGGAAATTATTACAAAGGTAAAGGATCTCTGGTGGGATGTCCGACCCAGTCCAGGTCTTGGTACAGTGGAGATCCGAGCCTGTGATATTCCCTCTCGTTTTTCTGAAATACTTGGTCTGACCGCCGTGATCCAGGCAATGGTTGCCTTTGTGGCAGAGAATCAAATCCCCTGGCGCAGGCTGAACCAGCAGCTATTGCGCTATAATAAATGGCAGGCTGCCCGCCATGGTCTGAACGGAATGTTCCATGACCCGTATGGGCTGTTGCGCAGTCACAGTCAATCCATGAGTCAGGCCGCTGAACAGCTGTTTGCGCTTATCCAGCCTCTTACAAATCGTTTTCAGACCATGGATCATATTGATGATATGCGCAAGGTACTGGCAGAAGGTACCAGCTCAGATCGTCAGCGTGCCTTGGCAGGTCAGGGCAGTACTCCTCGATTTAGAGAGATGATTTCCCGGCTGCGAGATGATTACTGGCTATGAATAATTGAATAGCATAGGAATTTTCATTTTTTTACTCGTTCCCACGCGCTGCGTGGGAACCAGTGGCAATATTGAGAATGGATAATTAAGCATTACCCGCATAGTAGTGTGCGCTGCACACCATAAACTTTGAACGATACATAAATGGCAAAATATAATAAATCCATTGTTGCCACTGGCCATGAGGCTGTGAGCCGGGCAGCGGCAATAATCCTTGAGGCAGGCGGCAATGCCTTTGACGCAGCAGTTGCTGCCGGTTTTGCCGGTGCGGTTGCCGAGCAGACCCTGACCAGTCTGGGCGGCGGCGGTTTTTTGCTGGCACGAACCGCAGACGCTGAAGAGATCTTTTTTGATTTTTTTGTTAAAACACCCGGCCTTGGTCTGAACAAAAAACATAAGGATCCCCATTTTTATCCGGTGACCGTAGATTTTGGCGGGTCAGGGCAGGATTTTAACATCGGTATGGGTTCTGTTGCGGTACCCGGTACTCTGAAGGGACTGCTCCACATCCATGAACGGTTGGGCCGTCTGGGACTGGCGGAGATAGTGGAGCCAGCTGTCGAGCTTGCCAGGGGGCATCAACTCAACACCTTTCAGGCCGGTTTTATCCGTATGCTCCATCCCATCATGACCATGACCCAGACTGGACGCAACCTCTATGAACCGGGGGGACAATATCTATCAGCCGGTGATACCCTGGCAATTCCTGAACTGATCACCTTTCTCCAGCAGCTAGTTGATGATCACGGGGAGAGTTTTTACCATGGTGATATTGCCCGTGCAATTGCCCGGGACATGGAGCGGGATGGTGGACTGCTCACTGTGCAGGATCTGGCGGCCTATGAGGTAGTGGAACGGAAACCCATGCGTACAGATTATCGGGGCTATACCCTGCTCACCGGGCCTCCTCCCTGTCTTGGCGGTTCTCTGATCGGCTTGTCCCTGTACCTGCTGGAAAAAATGGAACCGATCAGTGAATGGGGCAGTGCGGAACATCTGCTCCGTACCCTGGGCCTCATGGAAGAGGTTGAACGGCTTAGGAAAATAGGGATTTCCACTCCAGAAATGCTGCGTGATTTTATCCAGAGCCAGGAGATTGATGGCAGCGTAGAGCGGATTCGCATGTTCAGCCGTGGCACCACCCATCTTTCCATTGCTGATGCTGAGGGAAATATAGCCTCAATGACCTGCTCCAACGGTGAGGGGTCCGGCTATTTTGCCCCTGGAACCGGTATTATGCTCAACAACATGATGGGTGAGGATGACCTCCATCCGGAAGGATTCCACTCTTCGCCTCCGGGTGAGCGGGTGGGTTCCATGATGTCCCCTTCAGCCTTGCTGCAAGGAGATGAGGTCAAAATGGTACTGGGCAGCGGCGGCTCAAAACGGATCAGACCGGCACTGACCCAGGTCTTGACCCAGGTGATTGATTTTAAACGGGATTTGAAAGAGGCTGTTAACGCCCCCAGGCTGCACTGGGATGAAGAGGTCTTACAGCTGGAACCCGGTTTTGCAGACGACGCTGTAGCAGCTTTGGCTGACAAGGTGCCTGTAAATATCTGGGAAGATAATAATGTCTATTTCGGAGGTGTTCATGCTGTTATTCCAGGTGTTGACGGAGCCGGTGATTCCAGGCGGGGCGGTTCCGTGGTAATAGTTGATGCGTGAGGGTTGCGGGTGAGTCTCTACATCCTGAAGCGGTTCCTCCTTATGATCCCGACCCTGTTTGGGGTCATGCTCATTACCTTCACCGTTACCCAGTTTGTCCCTGGTGGGCCGGTGGAAAAGATAATGGCTCAGATTGAAGGACATGGTGCTGCGGGTGAGGCTGCCAGCGGCGGGGCAGGACTCTATCAGGGAACCGAGGGTCTGGATGAGGAGCGGGTAGAACAGCTAAGAAAGCTGTACGGTTTCGACAAGCCACCGATCCAGCGTTTCTTTTCCATGATGGGTTCCTACCTGGTCTTTGACTTTGGTGAATCCTACTATCACCACAGGGGCGTGGTTGAGTTGGTGATATCCAAGCTGCCAGTCTCTATGTCTCTTGGCTTATGGTCGTTTTTGATAGTCTATTCGATATGTATTCCCCTGGGGATCAAAAAAGCGGTTGAGGAGGGAACTCGTTTTGACGTTATCACCTCCACCGTGATCTTGGTGGGGTATGCCATTCCCGGTTTTGTCCTTGGTATTGCCCTGATTGTCCTTTTTGGCGGTGGCAGCTTCTGGAATATCTTTCCCCTGCGTGGTATCATTTCCGACAACTGGCAGGAGATGAGCAAAATGAACATTGTGCTGGATTATCTCTGGCACATGGTCTTGCCGATCATTGCCTCCACTGTGGGCAGCCTGGCGGTGATGACCATGTTGACCAAGAATTCCTTTTTAGAAGAGATCCGAAAACAGTATGTGATGACTGCCTGGGCCAAGGGATTGTCGGAAGGACAGGTCTTATATAAACATGTCTTTCGCAACGCCATTATTCCCATTATTACCGGTTTTCCCGGTTCCTTTATCACCGCATTTTTCACTGGCAGCCTACTCATTGAGACTATTTTTTCTTTGGATGGTATGGGGTTACTGGCCTATGAATCGGTCTTGAACCGGGATTATCCCGTGGTGCTGGGTACGCTCTATTTTTTTACTATTATCGGCCTGATATCCAGGCTGTTGTCAGATTTGAGCTATGTACTGGTTGATCCGAGAATCAGTTTTGAGCGGTTGGATTAGATATCCGTGCTGGAGCAGTTTTATCCGCAAAAAATAAGACAATCCAACGGGCTGTTTGGCATCATCAAATTTAAAGCCTCTTACCAATGGTAAATAACGAGTAGGGCGTGAAAGCCGTAGGCGCATCCCGCCAGGTTCATTAAAAAATGAAAAATAACTCCTTAAACAAACGCCGCTGGCGAACCTTTAGAAAAAATAAACGGGGGCATTATAGCCTGATCCTGTTTACTCTCCTCTTTGGGGTATCCCTGTTCGCCGAAGTTCTGAGTAACGACAAACCCTATCTCATCCAGTACCAGGGCAGCTATTATTACCCCCTGTTCAAGGCATATCCGGAAACAGTCTTTGGAGGTGATTTTGCCACTGAAACCGACTACCGTGATCCCTATATTCTCGATATTTTAACTGGAAACGGCAATAAGGTCTATTTTCCCCTTAACCCCTACGGCTATAACTCCATCAACTTTGATCTGAACCAACCCGTACCCTCTTCCCCCAGCAGAGAGAATTATCTGGGTACTGATGACCGGGGCAGGGATGTGTTGGCCCGGTTGATCTATGGCTTCCGCCTCTCTGTCCTGTTTGGCTTTGCCCTGACCTTAGTCGGCACTATTCTTGGCATCCTGGCAGGCTCGATCCAGGGCTATTTCGGCGGCAGAACTGATCTGATGTTCCAACGATTCATCGAGATATGGGGTGCCATGCCTGAGCTGTACCTGTTGATTATCTTTGCCTCTATCTTTAAACCCAGCGTTCTTCTCCTCCTTATTCTGCTCTCCATGTTTGGTTGGATGGGCTTATCCGATTATGTGCGCGCGGAATTCCTCAAGGGACGAAACATGGAGTATGTGCTGGCAGCCAAGGCACTGGGAGTCGGCAACCTGACCATCATGTACCGTCACCTTCTGCCCAACGGCATGACCCCGGTGATTACCTTTCTCCCGTTCAGGATGTCCGGTTCCATCCTCGCTCTGACCAGCCTGGATTTCCTCGGTCTGGGAGTGCCGCCCTCAACCCCGAGCCTGGGTGAACTGCTGGCCCAGGGCAAGGCCAATATTGATGCCTGGTGGCTGTCCCTTTCTACCTTTGTGGTGCTTGTTGGCACCCTGATTTTGCTGATATTTATTGGTGAGGCACTGCGTGAGGCATTTGATCCTCGGCGTTGAGATTTTATTGCGACACAGGTTTACTGCTTCACCCCCTGCTGCGATTATTTATATTTCACGGAGAATTCTGTTGACTTTGCCATAGTTATGCGGATAATAAACATATTGACAAAATGCAAGACAAGCAGACATACTCAAAAATTGACATCTGAAGATTCATGAAAAAGAAAATAATTCTCTCTGTACTGTTACTGTTCTTCCTCTGTGTCCAAATCGCCCTTGCCAAGGTCAATGTTAACACCGATGATGTCTCCTGGCTTGAGGAGTTAAAAGGAATTGGGCCGGTAAAGGCTGCCGCTATTATCGAGTACCGGGAAGAACACGGCAATTTTACATCAATTGAAGACTTGGCTAAGGTGTATGGCATTGGAGCAGGCATCATGGACGTAATCAGGGATGAAATTGATTTGACCAGCAAAAGAGTCTCCAGAAAGAGTACAACAAAGGATTAAAGTATGTCCTACCCAACTTTAATTGCGGCGTCTTTTATATAAAATGGCTGAACATAAAAATAGTTATAAACTCCTCTTCTCTCATGCAAGGATGGTTGAAGACCTGTTAAAGGGATAACAGTTGACCCTTGGATGGCAGTGCGGATAATGACGTATATTGGTCTGCTTTACCAGGATCTTATCAGAACTGGAAAGGTGACTGTTCAGCAAAAACTACCACCAGTTTTCCCCATTGTTCTGTATAATGGCGACAGAAACTGGAATGCGGCAACTAACATCAACGATCTTGTGGAAAAGGTTCCTGGCAGTCTTGGGTATTATCAACCCTCAGCACCCTATCTTCTTCTGGTTGAGAAGCAATACCAGGATGAAGAGCTGAAACCACTGTACAATCTGGTTGCCGCTCTGTTCAGGCTTGAGATTAGCCAGGAACCGGAACATCTTGTGGAAGTGATTGAAAATTTGCTCCACTGGCTCCAGGGTTCGGAACAAACATCCTTGCGCCGGGCTTTTACTGTTTGGTTTCATCGGGTACTCTTTGCTAATAAGCCGATTCCCGATGATGTTGGCTCGTTAAATGAACTTGTTGAGGTACGAGATATGCTTACGGGACGTGTAGAGGAATGGAAGAGAAAATGGAAGGATGAAGGAATACATGAAGGAATACATGAAGGGACTACAAACATGCTGCAACAACTTCTGATAGGAAAATTTGGTACTCTGAGCCATGAAACAATCGATCGTTTGCAAAGTGCAGATGAATCACAGCTGCAAATATGGGCGAAACGACTGCTTACGGCAACAACGCTCAATGAAGTTTTTAGCAATTAAAATGTCCTTGTTGAATTTTATTGGAACATTTGGTAGTAGCCCACTGGTTCCCATGCTCTATGTAAGCGAGCCTGCGAGACTTCGTCAGTGGGAAACTTAATCTGGTACTCCAACGGCAGGTGCAGGACAGACGGAGTCTGCGCTTACCTGACATTTTTGCAACGAGTAATCCAGGCTGCGAACCAAACATCGATACACTTGGCCTTTACAGTGTGGTTTCATTGGGTACTCTTTGCCAATAAGCTGATACCCGATGATGTTGTCCGGTTAGATGAACTTGGTGAGGATTTAGATATGCTTGCGGAAAATATAGAGGAATGGAAAAAACAATGGCAACAAGGTTGGAAGGAAGGTTGGCACCAGGGAATAATTGAGGGACAATCAAATCTTCTGCAGCAACTCCTGATTGAGAAGTTTGGTTCTTTAAGCAATGGGACTGTCAATCGTTTACAAAATGCAAACGAATCACAGTTGCAATTTTGGGCAAAGCATCTTCTTACAGCAACAACACTCAATGAGATTTTTGATGCGTGATTTCTCGCTATTCTCAGGCTCAATCAATCCGTACTAATCGTAACTATATCCGCATCTATTTTTTAGATAACACAAACCAACTATGTTTCTCGACAGAATAATAGCCGTGGTCATACCGGCACATAATGAAGAACGACTGGTTGGAAAGGTTATTGAGACCATGCCTGATTATGTCGATCAGATAGTTGTGGTAGATGACCTGAGCGAGGACAACACCGCAGAAGTAGTAAAGAAGATAGCCAACGCAAACGATAAGGTTCTCTTTATCGGCCATAAGGTGAATCAGGGCGTAGGTGCAGCCATTGCAACCGGTTATAAATGGGCCAGAGATAACGAGATTGATGTTACGGTCATCATGGGCGGAGATTTTCAGATGGATCCGGCTGATCTGCCAGCAATCCTCGAGCCGGTATGTAAGGATGAATGTGATTATTCAAAGGGAAACAGGCTCTTTCGTGGTGAATCCTGGGGAATGATTCCAAAACATAGGTATATCGGCAACTCTTTTCTATCCCTGTTGACCAAAATTGCCTCGGGATACTGGCATATTGCGGATTCACAGTCCGGTTATACTGCTATCTCCCTGCAGGCACTCAAGGGTATTAACCTGGATACGATTTATCCCCGCTACGGGGTACCCAATGATCTGTTGATTAAACTCAATATTAGTAACTTCCGGGTGCGGGATATCTCAATCAAGCCGGTCTATAATGTGGGAGAGGTTTCCGGTATAAAGATAAAAAAGGTTATTTTTACCATCCCTTGGATATTATATAAAGGTTTTTGGCGAAGAATGACCGAGAAATATATTATTCGTGATTTTCACCCTCTTCTCTTCTTTTATATGATGGGGTTAACCCTGACACCGGCTGGTTTGTTGTTTGGCGTTTACCTGCTCATAACCAGAATTTCAGGGTCTAATATTGCTGCGACCAGTGCTCTCTTTGCCTCGTTTCTCTTTATTTCAGGTCTGCAATCCCTGTTTTTTGCGATGTGGTTTGATATGGATTATAATAAAGATTTGAAATAAAGAAATATTATTGTTCAGAATACAGTTTTGCTGCATAGAATTAAATAACAAATTAAGGATATTAAAAAAAATATTGCTGTTGCAGGCTGCGGATATTGGGGGCCGAATCTCATTCGCAATTTTATTATCAACCAAAACACAACGCTTGGATGGGTGTGTGATCTTGATTCCCAGCGACTTGATGCGGTTATGGCAGCGTACCCAACAG
>DAOVTM010000119.1 GCA_030633145.1 Desulfobulbaceae bacterium | reverse complement strand
TGAGTTGTGCGCCAATCATATAGACCTGAACTATTCTTAATAAAAGCACTATGGCCGGGAACATCGGTGGATGATAGATCAGAGATGGGTGGTGTTATTGAATCCGTAGGAGTCCCACGTTTCTGATGCCCATCTGCAGGCCGACCCCACTGATACAAATCACCATAAGCAGCCTCATCATTGTCAGCTATTGCAACCTGAGTAGCACCAAGGTTAAACGTTTTCCAGCACTGGTCGAATGATTGTACCTCATCGACTGCGGTGCAAGTAGTAGTTGCTGATGCTGTTGAATACACCAGCAAACACTGTACTGCCACTCCGGTCAAGAACCAATGCAAACATGATTTTTCCATGATTCCTCCTGTTTAATGCTTTTTATTACGTTTCATTATGAAATGTTTTTCCATTAGAAATGAATCAAAGTGATTTAGTCCTTAAGGCAACGGACGCTGAAGCCGTACGCACGGCCCATAAAGGTTTGCACGACGGCCCAGGTGTATAACTCCAATGAACGGGTACTGCGGCCATCAACAGTACTGCTCCAGTAAACACCGAACATGTCTTCGTCCTTGAGTAAACTAGTGCTGTAATCACGGAAACCGGCCACAACAAGCTTTAAAGATGAACTATATGCGCTAGCAGCATCCGTAATAGATTCATTAGAAAGAAGCGTTTCAAGCTCTTGCTCAGTTGGTACCCTGAACCCCTGGGGACAGGGATTGTTAATACCACCCAACCCCTGCCAGAGAAAATCGTTTTGAGGTGTACGCCAATCATATGGTGATGAACTATTCGTAATAAATGCACTATGGCCGGGAACATCGGTGGATGATAGATCAGAGATGGGTGGTGTTATTAAATCCGTAGCAGTCCCCCGTTTCTGATGCCCATCCGCAAGCCGTCCCCACTGATACAAATCACCATAAGCGTCATTATCAACCGAACTCGTTGCAACCTGAGTAGCACCAAGGTTAAACGTCTTCCAGCACTGGTCAAATGATTTTACCTCATCGGCTGCGGTGCAGGTGGTAGCTACTGTTCGACTCGTACCCAGTGGGATTACAACCACCTTATCAGCTGCGAATGTTGTTGAATAGACCAGCAAACACTGTGCTGCAACTCCTGCCAATAACCAATGCTTCCATGACTTTTTCATAATTCCTCCTGTTTGATTTAATTTTGACATATTTCTGCCAACATAACGTGGTGCGCACAGCACACCCTATTGTTTTAACGATATTACTAAAGAGAGCTGTTGCGCACCTTGTACTCTGCACATTGGTATATCTGCGCTAATCTGCGTCATCTGCGGATAAACCAGGCAGCGAAGCATTCACCGCTTTCACCTTACGAGGCTTCCCAGTAAGATTACTCACCCTCCTAACCACCCTGGCACTGATCCGCTTGCCCTTGGCAGCAGCCCCCTTGAGCAGATAATCATCCATTTCAATCTCAATGGCATTATACCTGGCTCTGGCCGAAGGCACCAGGCTGACCCTGACCCGTACCTCCTTTGCACCTAAAACAAAAAACTGAATGGCCGACCGTTTATGTTCTGCAAAGAGCCGATACTCACGGTTAATGATAAACTTAGGCATCTTAAATCGTTTGCAATAGGATAAATTCTCCAGGCCGGAACGATAGATAATATTAAAGACCAGATCCCTGCTGACCACCCCCATCCACAACAACTCTTTGCCCAGAAAAACCTTTTCCGTGACATTGACCACCTTGTACAGCCCGTCCTTGAATATCAAAAGAATACGATCATATTCAGAGCAGGTAAGCTCGATATCCTTTCTCTTATTTTCTACCTTAACTATACTTCCCATAAACCCGGAATCACGATGATAGGTAACCGTCATGTTTGACATGGCCGCAGCCCGGACACTGACCTCGTCAAACTCCTTGAGCCTGCTTTTACGGGAAAACTCCTTACCGTACTTCTTGAGCAGCCCCTTGATATAATTTGTTGTGAACAAGATCATATCCTTGAGATGGTTGTCAACCACAGCAATCCCCTTTTCCAGGGCATTGATCTCCTTTTGCTGCTTATTGATATCATAGCGGGAAATACGCTTGATCTTGATCTCCAGCAGTCGTTCAATATCATCTTTTGTTACCTTGCGGATCAGTTCATCAGCAAAGGGAAGCAGGGCCTGGCGGATGGTTGAAACCACAGCCTTATAGGAAGTTTGTTCCTCAATTTCCTTATATAAGCGCTCTTCTATAAAGATCTGCTCTAACTTTCTCGCATGCAGTTTATCCAGCAGCCTGGATCGCTCAATGTTCAACTCCTTTTCCAGATCCCGGATCAGGCAGTCGGTATTATATCTAAGAACTTCTTCAACTTGGACAATGGTGGGCATATTGTCGCGAATCACCACCATATTGGGCGAGACATTAACCTCACAGTCGGTAAAGGCGTACAGGGCATCAATGGTCTCATCGGCATGTATTCCGCGCGGCAGCTTGATCTCCACCTCCACATTTTCTGCGGTATAGTCATTGATGGAGGTAATCTTGAGCTTGCCTGCCTTGGCCGCCTTTTCCACCGACTCAATCAAGGACTGAGTGGTCAGATGATAGGGCAGCTCGGTAACGGCAATAGTCTTGTCGTCAACGGTTTCTATCTTTGCCCGGCAGCGCAGTTTGCCGTTACCGTGGTCATAGTCGGAGACATCCACGATCCCACCCTTGGGAAAGTCGGGAAACAGGATGAATTCCTCTTTATCCAAATACTTAATCTGGCATTCCAGCAGCTCACAAAAATTATGGGGCATGATCTTGGTGGCCATACCCACTGCAATTCCCTCAGCCCCAAGCATGAGCAGCATGGGCAGCTTGGCAGGCAAGGAGACCGGCTCCAGCATTCGACCATCGTAGGAGTCCACAAACTCGGTCAGATCCTTATTAAACAGGGTCTCACGAGCCATCGGCGTTAAGCGGCATTCGATATAACGAGGTGCAGATGCCTGATCCCCGGTATAGATGTTACCGAAGTTTCCCTGCCGTTCAATGACATACCCCTTATTAGCCAGGTTGACCAGAGCCGCAAAGATCGACTGGTCTCCGTGGGGGTGCAGCTTCATGGTCTCACCCACCACATTGGCGACCTTGTGAAAGCGTCCGTCATCCATATTATGCAAGGTCTGCAGGATGCGGCGCTGTACCGGCTTGAGTCCGTCGTTAATGTCAGGAATAGCCCGTTCCCGGATCACATAAGCGGTATAATCAAGAAAGTTGTCATCAAAAAGCTTATGCAGCTTGCCGGGATTTTTTTCATCCTGGATCTTTTTTGGCACGGTTTTGTTTTCTTCCATGTTATCACTCATACCGGCCTCAGGGTCAGATGATCCATGATATACTGGCGACGATCCGGGGTATTTTTGCCCATGTAAAACTGCAATACCCGGCTGACCTCGGAAATGTTATCAATCAGTACCTGACGAATACGCATATCATCACCGATAAACTGTTTAAACTCAGGCGGTGAGATCTCACCAAGCCCTTTAAAACGGGTAACCTCAATGGTCTTGGCCGCAGCCCGACCCTTGAGTTCGTTGATTGCGGCATCTTTTTCCTCGTCAGAATAACAGTACATGGTTTTCTTTTTATTCCTGGCCCGAAAGATCGGGGTTTCCAAAATATAGAGATGACCCAGCTTGATCAGCGGTTCAAAATAATGGAGGAAAAAAGTGAGCAGGAGGTTACGGATATGGAGTCCGTCCACATCAGCATCCGTTGCCAGGATGACCTTGTCAAAACGGAGATCCCGAATGGAATCTTCCACGTTGAGACTGCGCATCAAGGAGTACATCTCATCGTTTTTATAGAGCAGATCCATACGCTGGCCGAGTACATTCATCGGCTTGCCTTTGAGGGAAAAAACAGCCTGGGTCATGGGGTCGCGGGAGGAGACAATGGAACCGGCGGCAGACTGCCCCTCGGTGATGAACACCATATTCTTGCGTCCTTTTTTGGAGGGTGCCTTTCGGGTGGGATGGTATTTACAGTCCTTGAGCTGCGGGATCTTGAAGGCCACCCTCTTTGCCTTGGCCTTGGCCTCCTTGCGCACTGACTGCAGCTCCTTGCGTACCCGCTCATTGCGCTGCACCTTGGACATCAGGGTCTCAGCACTGTCTTGGTACTTGTAGAGATGGGTTGCCACGGCCTCGCGTACTGCGTTAACTATCCATGCACGAATATCCGTATTGCCGAGCTTATTCTTGGTCTGTGATTCAAAGACAGGCTCCTGTACCTTGATTGCCAGGGTGCCAACCACCCCGTCCCGTACATCCTTGCCCGTATATTTTTTGCCGGAAAACTCGTTTACTCCTTTCAGGATTCCCTCGCGAAAGGCGGACAAATGGGTGCCGCCCTCCGAGGTATAGGTTCCATTGACAAAGGAGAAATAGGTGTCCCCGTAATCATCGGTATGGGTAAAGGCAAACTCAAGAGCCTGTTCTGAGCCATGAATAGCTGGATAAATTTCCTTGTCATCCAGTTCGTTGGCTAACAGGTCGAGCAGTCCATTTTCCGAGTAATATCTTGTTACCTGTACTTCGTCCTCTACAGCTTCTGTGCCTTCTGCGACTTCTCCCTGTTCAACCTCTTCTTTCAGCCCCTCACGCTCCAACTCAAGGCTTAAACCGGCATTGAGATAGGCATAACGCCACAGCCGCTGGCCAACATAATCGTCATCAAAGGCAAACCCTGGAAACAACTTACTATCTGGATAAAACTCAATCAAGGTTCCATTCAGCTCTTCCGTGTCTCCTTCTTTCTCATTAATCAGGGTTCCATACTCGAAAACAGCCTCTTTAAATTTACCCTCACGAAAGGCTGTTACCGTAAAGTGTTCAGAGAGAGCATTAACTGCTTTAGTGCCTACCCCGTTAAGACCTACGGAAAACTGGAACACATCAGTATTATACTTGGCTCCGGTGTTGATCACGGAAACACACTCCACCACCTTGCCCAGGGGGATCCCCCTGCCGTAATCCCGTATCCGGCAGCGGCCATCCGTTTCAATTTTGACATTTACCCGCTTGCCATAACCCATAATATACTCGTCAACGGCGTTATCAATCACCTCTTTAAGGAGGATATAGATGCCGTCATCCGGGTGGGAGCCATTGCCGAGCCGACCGATGTACATGCCGGGCCGTTTACGGATATGCTCCAGGGAACTGAGGGTTTTTATCTTTGATTCGTCGTATTGATGGTCTGTCACGTTTATTAAAAAAGATAAGGGTTAGCTGTTGATTGTCTTCATGAACCTACTCTAACATAACCGTACTACAAGTCAAAAGATATGCGTCCCCTTCCGCTATAACCATACCAATAGTGGACAGGGATGCACTGCATGGGATTACTGGTAGGGTGAGCTGTGCGCACCAGAAAGTATTTGCCAGTAAAAAGTGTCAGGTAAGCGAAGACTCCGACTACTTTCCGCACAATATGAAGGCTGTCAAAATGAATTATTGAGTAATTTCTCCATTGCCTCTTTTTGCTCCTTGGAACCGGAACCCAGGAAGGCCTCAATATCAACCTCCTTAACCATCTGCCTGGCTGTCTGGAATCCCAGCTCACGATATGCCTCCACCTGGAGCTCATCAAAAAATTGATCCCCGGTACTCTGGTCAGGAAAATCATGGTGCTGGGCAGCGTACCCCTTTACCTTAAAGGTCACCTCATCAAGAAGAGTGGTTTTCAAGTAGATCAACAGCCCCATGGACTCATCAGCATACCTGATCACAGCAAGCATATACCCTCTTTTCGCCCTGGGCAGTTCAGAAGGATACCCGTCCAGATCCTTTGGCATGATTTCATCCGGGGTGTAGCCGGGAATGAACTTGAGTTCAGCATCAAAGTCATCTTTCATCCGCTGATTCAAGGTCTGCAAATCAGAAAAGGAGAATTTAGGGTCAGCTCCTCCATCCGAGGCCAAGATCAGCCTGGAGCGGCGGCGAATCAACTCATAGATTGCAGTGTTTTCAAAATGACCGCCATCACTGAGCTGGACAAAGGTTCGTTCTTCTGAAAAACCGTAGCGACCGATCAGGTTGAGAAAGGAGTATCCGCCCGGCCAGAAGTGATTGGGCAGTTTAAGTGTACACTGCTTTGGGAGTTTCTTACCCCCTGGCCGGAAACGGGCAAGATTGATAAATTTTGGCATCCTGGCAGGATTATGCGCCCAGTAGCCAAGGCGCAGGTTCAAGAATGACATCACCAGGGAGAGGAACTTGTTGCGGGTCAACCCTGCACCACCGACTCCGGCATTGGGGTTGGCTGCGGCACCGGAAATAGCCACTGCTGTAGCCAGGGTCATCTTGCCGCCCATGAACTCCCCTGTAGGACACCAGCCTGTAGCATTGCCGCCGCAGTAGAGGGGAGAGAGGATAAAATTATCCCCACCGCGAATTTTATAATTTACATTCTTTGCCCTGGAATTTACCAGCACCACATTGGTATTGACAATGTGATAGGGACTGTTGATGGTATCAGGACTACTGATATCCTGCATCCTGGCACTGTCAGCACCCCTGGCCGAGCCTGTTTTGTTTTTCAGGGCGTTGCTGATATCCGGCATGAATGTTTCCATCAGGCGGTCGCGGTAAAACCGATGAGGAGAGATGTAGTTGGTATTGACAAACCAACCGGTTCCAAGGGAGAAAACAAGGCAACTACCAATAATGGGTACAAGATATACAGTGGGAATGGAAATGAACAACACAGCGAGCTGAAAGCAGACTACGACGACTCCATAGAGAAAGAGGACAGCAGCCAGCGGGACTACAAGACCCAGCGGTGTATCCTGTTCACTTGAGACTGATTTCAGAAAGGATTTCAAGACGGTAGTAAATCCTCCAATCATTGCCAGAGGGCCAATGGCAGCGAATTGCCCCACAAGGAAGGAGGCAACAAGGGGCAAGGAGCCAACAACGAGAAAAATACCGGCCAGAGGAAAGTACCAGGAGGTATGCTTTTCAACCCTTCTGCGTTGTTTGTACCACCACTCTTTCCCTTTTACTGTTTTACCTCGACGAAAATAGGTTGCCACTGAATAAATAATCGTTATCAGCAGACTGAATGCGATCATGGCAAGGCCGCCCCAGAGTAGTAGTTCGTATCCCAGCAGCCTGGGAACAGTTTTTTTTGCCACCGAAAATAAATCCAGGGATAAGCCCAACTTTACCAGAAGCGTTTCGGGTAACTTCCAGCCACAAGTGATACCTGAAGAGAGAATGAACCCGGCTATGAAGAGTACAATGAGCAAAGGCATCCAGACCAGCAGGTTTAACACGGTTCCCCTGACTGTAATGCCGATGAGCGAAAGCATACTGATCCCCTTGCCCGGAGAAAGATAGTTTCCGTGCTGGCGCAGATATTTACCCATATTCCGCTGCTCGTCATTATCTTTTCGCTCCTCCATTAGCCTTGGATCGTCGCTACCAAAGGGGAAAGTTTCCTGCTCAGTTCCAAAGGGAACGTGGTCGGGATTTGTGGACGAGCGATCCTGATTTGCCTTGTCACTGAGCAGCCAGCTGAGGCTGGAACCTATATACCCGCCGCCGGATACGGTGGAGAGATAGTCAAAACGGGACAACAATCCTTTTCCAGCCAGTGCCTGGAGAATGCCCAGGGCAAAGGTCGCAGAACGAATACCTCCCCCGGAAAGCGCAATCCCTGTAAGATCACGGGGCGTACCTGCGTCATCACAGTTGCGTTCACTCTCCGGTCTTGCCTTTTCTCTCCAGGCTCGGATATAGTCGGCTTCGCCTTCCAGAAGTGCTTTACTACCGGGGTCAAGATTCTTCCCGGCAAGATCAGCAACAGATACGGGCGGGATGGGTGCGGTTTCCTGGTTGTGTGTTGCCATGGTTTTTCTCCCTGAAAGAATAACTGATTTGAACGTAATAACATTATCAGTTTACCTTATCTGAACTGAGAGTGATAACAAAATATCAAAAAACAAACCGGGTAATTATTACCCAGTGAAGAGAAATTGGTAGGATAAAAAATACCCAACATAGTAACTTCCTCACAGCCAACCCAACAACGATTCGACTTTTCACTTACTGGTTTACACATAATATTAGATAATTAAAGATAATTTGAGCTTGCACTTTAAAACTGGCACAAAAATAGCAATAATGATAACAGCAAAACAACAACAACAAATTAACCCCTAACTCAGGAGAAGAAAATGCGTACAACAACAAAAAGCAGTCAGACCAGAACACTTATCATCGCAGCCACCATTTCCACAGCACTGGCACTCACCGGCATCCAGGCCGCAACAGCTGGTCAGGGTAAAGGCCAGGGAGTGGGCAAAAACTTCCAGCGTCCCTGTCAGGAGCAACAGCTTGACGAGGCAACCATCAAGGCTCGTGACACCTTTATGACGGAAAGCAAAGTTCAGCGCAAGGCAATAGCTCAAAAACGAGCGGCCATGCGCGCCCTGATGCAGAACGAATCCCCGGATTCTGTAAAGGTAGAAAAACTGGCGGGAGAACTGTTTGACCTGCGCGAAGAGCTGAGAGTCAAGGCATTGGCAGCCGGATTACCTCCGCAGATAATCATGAACAGGATGGGCGGTAACAGGCACCACAAAGGCGGCAGCTCTGGTATGAGCGGAAGGCATCATGGTGGAAACATGATGCAGGCACAATAATATAACCCCCTAAAAAGCATGTAATTAATCAACATGCACTGCATTATGAAAGTACCCTGTCAGGTTCCCCCTCCTTTTTCCTGACAGGGTATTTTTTTGTTCTCACTTTTTTTCCTCTTCAATTCCTGTTGGATAGTATATAGTCTGGTACAGAAGCTTGGAAGCTGCTGTGAACTGCGCCCATCGGCATAAATCGCTACCAGAGAATACCCTCATGCGTCAACTCATACTTTTCACCATTACGATACTGCTCTGCAGGATACTGCTGCCATCCCTTTTATGGGCTGATGATGAGCAGTTAGTCCACGACATCCAACTTCTGGCCGAGCAAGGAGACCCGGAGGCTCAGTTCAGCATAGGACTGCGTTACGATCTTGGAGACGGGGTTGAACGAAATCCGAAACTTGCTGCAAAATGGTTTACCATGGCTGCAAACAGCGGCATCGGCGGAGCCTGTCTCTACCTAGGCATAAAGTATGAATTTGGAGCCGGGGTTGAGCAGGACAAGGATGCAGCAGAGCAGTGGTATCTGAAAGCAGCATTCAAGGGTTGGCCCCAGGCAGCCTTCATGCTGGGAAATCTTTATCTGTCCCCCCCCAAGGTACAGCAGGTCAAAGGATGTGGCTGGCTTACGGTTGCGGCTGAGCAGGGATATCCGGGGGCAAAAGAGAGTTTTCAGCAGCGATGCAGTGGGTTAAGCAAAAGAAATCGTCGCAAAACAGAGAAACTGGTTCATAAACTGAACAAAAAAATCATGCAGTGAAGAAACCGAAACTTACCCTTATACCCGGTGGCAAGGCTGAAAAATCGTTGTCAATCAACGGAACCATGGTTTCGATTGTTGATCAATTCGTATCCCCGCAACCAGGTTCGGTGCAGGTATTTGAAGAAGACACCCACCTGGTACTGACCAGGGAGCCAGAACTATCCGTATCCGAAGAGCAACCACATCCCATTCGCGTGATGACCGCGATCATGGACATTGACCCACGAACACCTGGAACAATTCATGTAGAGGAACAGAACTGGTATGCGGTGGTTCTTGATCTTGACAGGGAAGAACCCTGTCAAGAGAGGTGGGTGCGTGAGGCGACTGAGACTGTATTCCGCCTGGCTGCTCAGAAAAACCTTGCCTCGCTCTTCATGCCTTTGCTGGGCAGTGTCCATGGCTCTCTGTCTGCCGACACCAGTTTGCAGATTATCCTCTCCGCTCTCAAAAAGAGCAACTGTTCTTCTCTGCAGCTATTACAGATAGCCGTGTAAGCATATCTCATATAATCATGACAAGCGATAGCCCT
>DAOVTM010000366.1 GCA_030633145.1 Desulfobulbaceae bacterium | reverse complement strand
TTCTTTTTGTAACTGCTAATACTCACTGAATCTGACTGATTTCCGCCTAACACCAAAATTTTGCTCCCTTCAACACCTGCAAAGAACCCCACATGACCTGCGGCCTTAATAACCTCCGGCCCGGGCTGATCAGCTCCTCCTCGTTTAAATATGACAATATCAAAACCTGCTTCTGCATTTTCGAGGTTGATTACTTCTCCAACATTTAACCATGATCTCGCTCGCAGGCTTTTGGAACGAGGCAGACGTAAAATCCATGCAACGTAGTTCACAAACCCTGAACACCAGTGGACTTTATCATCTTCAGGCCATTTATGGTCAAGTCGTAACATAGTAAGAATTTGAGGATTTGCCGTACTTCCATCCACTTCCTTTATTCCTACGAATCTTTGAGCTATTTCGTATGCTGATACTTGCATTTTTTTCATCATTATCACCATAATGTATTTTTAATGTGTAACATCATCTACATTGCCATAGCTGTCCAGTTAATCCGAGGTAAGATCGTCCAGAAAAACAGAGCGCAGTTTATAAAAATAATCCACACCCGACCAGACGGTCAGGATCAGGGCAATATAAACTATGCCAATGCCGATCTGGTGCAGGGCGGGAATGGGCAGAATCCCCAAGGGAAAGATAAGAGTACCCAGGCCGATATACTGCACGATGGATTTGATCTTTCCCAGGCCGCTGGCAGCGACCACGAGTCCGGAAGAAGATGCTAGACCTCGCAGGCCGGTAACAATCATTTCCCTGGAAAGGATGACCAGGGCAATCCAGGCGGGCAGCCGGTCAAGGGGGATGAGCATGATCAGAGCCGTGGAGACCAGTACCTTGTCTGCCAGGGGATCCATCAGCTTACCCAGCACGGTAACCGCCTCAAAACGGCGGGCAAGGTAGCCGTCAACCCAGTCTGTAGCTGCGGCAAAGGAGAACAGCAGCCAACAAAAAAAGCCCATGACAACAGTCTGTTCAAACATGAGCAGCACCGCCAGCAGGGCAGTGAGAACAAACCGAGCCCCAGTAATCAGGTTGGGGAGATGACGCATGGAATTCTCCATGTCAGTTAACGGTAACCATTTCGCGGACACGAATGGAGGTACTTAACGGCAGAGCAGCCATGCTCTGATACACCTGATACTGACGCATCACCTTACTCACATACTTAATCGTCTCAGGGATACGGGGAACCGACCTATACTTCATGACCCTGGTCGGCCCGGCATTATAAGCAGCCAGGGTGAGGCGCAGGTCTCCGTTAAAGCTGGTCATCAGCTTTTTCAGATACTTGGTACCTCCATAAATATTCTGCCAGGGGTCAAAGGAGTCATACACCCGCAGATACTTGGCAGTGGCTGGCATGAGCTGCATCAACCCCTGCGCCCCTTTTGAAGAGACAGCGTAGCGGTTAAAATCCGACTCCATCTTGATGACCGCCTTAATCAGCTTAGGATCCACCCCGTGTACCCGTGCTGCGTGCTGGATATGGTGGTCATAGAGGTTGTTGGCATTGGCACTTGTCCAGCTCCCTCTGCTGCCGCGCCGCAGGATTCGTCGGCTGCTGGTGTATAACCTGGGATCAGCAGAGGGTACCACTACTCCATGCCCTTCCCGGCGGGTGAGGTTCATCACCTTCTTATACCGCTTGTCAGCCGGTGCATTGGTGTAATGACAGACACCTTTTTCGTCAACATACTTATAGATACCGGTGCTGACGGCTGTCCCGGCAAAGAAGAATCCTGCCAGCAGCATCAGGAAAGCGGAGAGAAAAAGTTTCACAGCAACACCTTTATTTTTGTCGTTTTTCCCAGTCGGCAAGAAACTGCTCCATGCCGATGTCGGTCAAAGGATGACGAGCCATCTGAGCAATGATTTTATAGGGGATGGTAGCAATGTCGGCTCCGATCAGGGCGGACTCTGAGACGTGCATGGGGCTGCGTACTGAAGCGACAATGACCTCGGTCTGATACCCATAATTGCGCAGGATGGTCATGATGTCCATAATCAGGGTCATGCCGTCATGGGCAATGTCGTCCAGCCGTCCGACAAAGGGGCTGACATAAGTGGCTCCGGCCTTGGCGGCCAGCAGAGCCTGCACGGAGGAGAAAACCAGGGTGACGTTGGTCTTGATGCCTTCATCGGTGAGCCGCTTAACCGCCTTGAGTCCCTCTTCAATCATCGGCACCTTGATGACGATGTTGTCGTTGATCTTGGCAAGCTCACGGGCCTCTTTCACCATCCCGTCCGCCTCAAGACTTATTACCTCGGCACTGATGGGTCCGTCAACCAAGGCACAGATGTCGGCCAGAATCTCCATAAAAGGACGTTGCTCTTTGGAGATCAGGGAGGGGTTTGTGGTGACCCCGTCCACCATGCCCAGCTCCATCCCCTTTTTTATCTCGTCGATATTGGCGGTATCAATAAAAAATTTCATTCCTTTCCTCCCGGTTTACCGGTAAACTTATCGCAGCATGCATCACTGCAAAAATAATAGGTTTTTCCCTGCTGACGTAAACGGATGGCCTGGTGTTTTGGAACCAGGGTATGACAGATGGGATCCTCCACCAGCACATCCTCTACGGTTTCGCTTTCCTGCTTTTTTTTCTTTTCCTTTTCCTGCTGCTGCCTGTCTGCCTGATCCTGAATCTTGTCCCGGATCAGGTTGCGTACCAGCCGCCAGCCAATGTACAGGAGCAGAGCAAGGATAAGCAATCGCTGCGGACTCATCAGCTACCTCCTTGTTAATAGATACAGCACCATTATAACAGTGTAAACATAAAAGTCTAATCTATTTTCGCAGGAGAGGGGGGAGGAACCCTATAATACCGACTCTATCCGTTCGCAGATAGTCTTCAATGCCTTGATTCTGGCATAATACTTACTGTCTCCTTCAATGATGGTCCACGGGGCAATACTGGTACTGGTTCGATCCACCATATCGCAGACCGCCTGCTCATACTCATCCCATTTTCCCCGGTTGCGCCAGTCTTCATTGGTGAGTTTAAACTGTTTGAAACCAACCTTTTTCCGTTCCTTGAACCTGCGCAACTGCTCTTCTTTGCTGATGGCTACCCAGAATTTGATGACTAAGATGTTGGCGCGATCCAACTGTTCCTCAAAATCATTGATTTCACTGTAGGCTCGCATCCAGTCTGCCTCGGGACAGAACCCTTCCACCCGCTCCACCAGCACACGCCCATACCAGGTGCGGTCAAAGATGGCAACTCTTCCTGTCCCTGGAATATGCTGCCAGAAACGCCAGAGGTAGGGCTGAGCCAGTTCATCAGCAGTGGGTGCGGCAATGGGAATGATGCTGTATTGGCGGGCATCAAGGGCTGCTGTAATTCGACGGATATTGCCGCCCTTGCCACCGGCATCAGCCCCCTCGTAGGCCAGCACCAGTGAGAAATTTTTCTTAAATTTCGGATGCCGAGACAGCTTGTTGAGACGGCCCTGCATCTTTTCCAGCTCACGTTTATAGGCGGGTTTTTCGTAACTGAGCGTCATATCCAGGGATTTAATGATATTACGCTCATCAATATGGGGAACCAGGGGCGGTGCCTTTGACGCAGCCCCACTCGCCTTATTCTGCTCCAGTCGATTGTTGATCGCCTTGAGCAAGATCTTACCTACGGTCAGGTTGCGGTAGCGGGCATCGGTTCCCTCAACGACAATCCAGGGGGCTGCTCCAGTGCTGGTCTCCCGCAGGGTGTATTCTGACCATTTTCGGAACTTGTCATATTTTTTGTGCCGTTCCCAGTCAGAGGAGACTACCCGCCACTTGGTCTGTGGGTCTTTTTCCAAGAATTTCAGCCGTTTTTTCTGCGCCTTTTTAGAGAGGTGAAACCAGAACTTGATGATCAGGGTACCCTCGTCTGAGAGCATCTGTTCAAAACGGTTGATATCGCCGATGCTCTTGTCCAGGGCAAGTTTTTTGGACTTGCCGATTACCCGCTCCACAATGGGCAGGGTGTACCAGGAACCGAAAAAAATCCCTATCCTGCCTTTAGGCGGTAAGGCTCGCCAGAAACGCCAGATGGGAGGACGTTCCCGCTCCTCCTGACTGGGTACTCCCATGCCGTGTACCTGAATATAGCGGGGATCCATCCAGGTGTTGAGCAGGTTGACGGTATCTCCCTTGCCTGCGCCGTCAACACCGCCCACCAGGATGATGATGGGAAAGGAGGCATCATCGGCAAGGTCAAACTGGGCATCAAGGAGGGATTTACGCAACTCGGGGACTTCCTTCTTATAGACTTTCTTTTCAACTGCATGGCCTAACTCTGCTGATTCAAACATTGTTACCCTCCCAATTTCAATTTGATAGTTGCAAAAAGTAACGTACCTGTAAACAGAAACAACAATTTAATTTGGCATCCTTCATTTGCCAGTTGACACTTTTCGCACAATCTGGTTCCCAGGAACTTTGTGAGAGCAATGTATTACCAAAAGTGTCAACTACTTTTCGCCTGAAATGAAGGATGCCTTTA
>DAOVTM010000202.1 GCA_030633145.1 Desulfobulbaceae bacterium | reverse complement strand
CGGGAAAGACAAGCCGCTCTGCCAGGTTTATATCAGCAGGCGAGTTGACCTTTACCACCTCTTCACCGAGCTTTTCCAGGGCATTGATGACCGAACGTACATTGCCGGCACCGTAATCAAGGATGGTTATCATGGGAGTATATCGTATAAATGTAGTATTGAACAGCTCTGCAGCCAGCCTGCCTGCACAACCGGATAAAAAAAAATAGTTTACATCTTTGACGGATAGCTTTTAAACTATCAACTATCCACTGTCAACTGTCAACTATCAACTATCCACTATCAACCAACCACTATCAAATAACAAAATGCAGGCAATGCTCTTGGCCGCCGGACTCGGAACCCGGCTCCGCCCCTATACTAATATCCGACCCAAACCGTTATTTCCGGTACTCAATGTACCCCTGCTCCATATCCTGTTGGATAATCTTGTCAAGTCCGGCTGCGAGCGAGTGGTGGTGAATTGCCATCACCTGGCTGAACAGATTCAAGCCGCTGTTGCCGAGCGTCCTGAAGTGATTATTCAACATGAGCCGGTAATCCTCGGCACTGGCGGCAGCCTGCGCAAGGCTCTGCCCCTGTTCAGCGATGATTCCGTACTGGTAATGAACGGGGATATTTACCATGATATTGATGTGGGACAGCTATTTGACCAACATCATGCTGCCGACCCATCCGTCCAGGTAACCATGGCCATACACGATTATCCCCGTTTTAATTCGGTGCTGGTACAGAGAGAAAGAGTATGCGGTTTTTCACAAACCGGTTTGCAAAACAATACAGACCTTCTCGCCTTTACCGGCATCCATGTCATCAACAGAGCCGTCATTGAACAGATTCCGGAAAACACCTTTTTCCATATCATTGATCTCTATCAACAGCTTGCTGAACAGAAAAGGGTAGCAGCAGTCCGGGTTGATAACAACTTCTGGCACGACATTGGCAGCCCAAAGGATTACCTGGATCTGCATCGACATTTACTTGCCGATCAACCAGGCTCATCCTGGTGCATACATGATACAGCATCCATTGGTGAAGATGTCTCCCTCCAGGATTGGGGAACTGTTGGAGCCAATGTAAAAATAGGAGCGGGTGTACAATTACGTCGTTGTGTTGTCTGGGAAAATGTCGAGATTGTACCTGGGGAACGGTTAACAGACATGATTTGCTATGCAGGTAATTGAGCCTGGGTTTTACATCCAGAACATTCACCTTTATTCAGTAACCCTCACTGGTTCCCAAACTCCAGGTAAGCGCAGACTCCGACTGGTATATGAAGGATGCCCAAATTTTCCTGCAACAATTAAAGCAGGGTGAAATCAGCCAGCCAGTTTGCCGCCTTACGAATAGCTACACCACCGGGAAAAGTCTTTTCCCGGTTCAGTTTTCCCACAAGTTGAACCTGCTTTATATCTGAAAACTTTTTACTGAAACTGCCAAAATGGGGACTCAAACTGCTGTCAGCCCATTTGACTTCTACCATTAACGATGGCACATCTTCGCATGTAATAAAGAAATCCATTTCCCGGCCATCCCTGGTTCGCAAATAGAACAAACTCAGTTGCTCACCCAGGCAATCCTCTATAAAATGACACTCTTTTAATAAAGCGCAGGCTGTAAGATTCTCCAATTTCACCCCCTCATTACCTGCAACCTGACCGGTATCATAAAAATAATATTTTGGGGACTTGAGCAATGATCGAGCGATATTCCGATGATACGGTGTCACCTTAAAAACAACATACATATTTTCCAGTATTTTCAACCACCGCTTGACACTGCGGTCAGAGCATTGCAGATCACGGGCAAGGGAACTGTACGAGAGAGGACTGCCCACCCTTTTGCGCAACAGTTGAATCAGGGTCTCAATGGTGGTTATCTGCTGAATATTCTCCACAGCAACAATATCCTGCCTGAGGATGATATCCAGATGGGTTCGTTTCCAGCGGTTATAGTATCTCCTGCTGCCCTCAAGGTAGGGTTCCGGAAAACCGCCACAGAGCAGCAGCCTTTCAAATGCGCTCTGAATGTCGCTTTCAGGTAAATATTTTTTTATCTCCTTCAGGTCAAGGGGGTGGAGGCGAAACGGGAAAAAACGTCCGGCAAGGGATTCCCCTGCCTTCCTATGGACATCCAGCCTGGCACTGCCGGTGACAATCATGGCAGGCGGAATCCCCTCTGTGTCATAGATGCCCTTTAACCAGGATTTCCAATTTTTCTGCTTATGGAGTTCATCAAGAATCACCAGCTCCCGCTCCCTGTCCCATGATCTTTCCAACAAGGCAACACGATGTTCAGGATTATCATAGTTGAGATAATCATAATCCGTGGACAACATTTTGGAGATGGTCGTCTTACCGCTCTGCCTGGGGCCGGAAAGCAGGATAATCTTCCTGGGCAGATCCAGACGAATATATTTGTTTAGATATCGTTCCATGCTGACATTTTCGACTTCCATGTCGAATTTGTCAAGACTTTTTCGACATAGGAGTCGAAAAAGGCATCGCTCTGCAGAGTTTTTCGTTCAGCAGTAGTGCTAAATGCACCACTCTGGTATCGTCTTCCAAACGGGTCAGCCCCTGCTGATACTGCATCAGGCAGCCGGAACAGGTTGTGGTTATGCAGTCAGGTTGTTCGGCCAGGGCTTGACGACTCGCTTTAAGAAATATCTTTGCTGCTGTTTCCGGATAACCGTGATGAAAAAATCCGCCCTGACCGCAACAGGCCGGGTCATTTTCAGGTTCAAGGTTTTCAATGCCCATTTGTTTGAGCAATTTCCTGGGGGTTATTTTTCCCTGCTCTGTAAAGCGGAGGTGGCAGGGATCATGGTAAAAGACACGCAATAAAGGGCTATCGGTGGTTGATACGGGCAGGGATCGGGCAAAAAAATCCGTGAACTCCCGCACCCGACCGGCAAAGGAAATTGCCCGGCTGTACCAAGGATCGTCCGGCGAGAATAAATCAGGATAGGCCAGCAGGTGGGAGGAACAGGAAGAACAGGAGGTGAGAATCGGTTTGCTGGAAGTGGCAAATGCTGCGATGTTCTTTTGCGCATGGTTGCGAGCCTGATCCCGCTTGCCGGAACTCCATGCGGCCAAGCCGCAGCAACATTGCTTTTCAGGGGTGTGAACCGTTAAGCCGCATTCACGGGACAGGCCAACAGTGGCAGAGGCGACAGAGGGTTGGAGATGACGAGCCAGGCAGCCGTTGAAATAATTTATATCATGTTCGGAGGCTTCAATATTTGCTTGTTTTTTCCTTGCTTTCAGCCTCGTCGCACTGGGTCGATCTTCCAAAAGGCCGAGTTTCAAGCGGAGTCCGGAATCAGCAGGGAGAGCAGTTAACCGTTTCAGACTGATTCCCGCCTTGACCAGCCCCTCCAACAGACTGGGATGAGCCAGAACAGAACGAGCCATCACCTTGTACAGACCATGACGGCCATAAAAAAGGGAAAAACTGGAACGCGCCCTGGAGATTATATCGGTAATGGGCAGGTTTCTGGGGCAGACCTGTTCACAGGCCGTACAGAGCAGGCATTGGGAAAAGAGGTCTTCAAAAACCGACCCAGGCTGGTCAGCCAATGATGTGGTCAGGAGGTGCATCCTGCCCCGCGCAGTCATGGACTCGCGGCCATCCACTTGATAGACTGGACAAACCACTGTGCAGGAGCCGCATTTAGCGCAGCTCTGTTCCGGTTTATTTGTGTTTTTCCACAAACTTTTTACTTTCCCGAACAATCACAAGAGCTTTTTAAATTCACTGTAGTGGTGCGCACAGCGCACCCTACCAGGTTTCGTACCCGTAGGGTGCGCTGAGTACAATTCAAATGCAAAGGACTATAGGCTCAATTATACTCCAACCACAACTTCTCTAACTGTCTTATCCCTTGTCAAATCATCAACCACTTCCCGGTATGCACCAATGGCATCTGTAATACTGTGAACAGCCTCCTGTTCAGTAGTACCCTGGGAATGACATCCGGGTAAACCGGGAACTGACACGGCAAATCCCTCTTCTGATTCTTCCAGTATAATTCTATACTTCATTTCATTTCTCCTGTCCCGTGTGCCTTGGAATGGGACAAAGCACTCTTCTCTCACCCGGCTCACGGCTTCCAAAGCAAAAAGGCCTTGATAAATGGATCAAGCCCGCCATCAAGCACCGCATCCACATTTCCCGCCTCCACACTGGTGCGATGATCCTTGATTAATCTATAAGGCTGCAGCACATAAGAACGGATCTGGCTGCCCCAGCCGATCTCCTTTTTATCACCCTGCAGATTTTCCTGAGCCTGAGCCTGCTCCTCCTGCTGCCGTTTATAGAGCATGGCCATGAGCATCTTCATGGCCATATCCTTATTGCGGTGCTGGGAGCGTTCATTCTGGCACTGCACCACGATATTGGTGGGCAGATGGGTGATACGGATGGCAGAGTCGGTCTTGTTGACATGCTGACCGCCCGCACCGCTGGCCCGGTAGGTATCAATGCGCAGATCCTTTTCATTGATGTCGATCTCAATGGTATCGTCCAGCTCGGGCAGAACCATTACCGAGGCAAAGGAGGTGTGGCGGCGGCCTGAGGAGTCAAAGGGTGAAATACGCACCAACCGGTGGATTCCCACCTCTGAACGGAGAAAACCATACCCGTTCTTACCCTTGATCCGGATGGTCACCGACTTGGTACCAGCCTCATCCCCGGCCAGGTAATCAAGGATTTCCGTACCAAACCCCTTGGCTTCGCTCCAGCGCAAATACATCCGCATCAGGATACCCACCCAGTCCTGAGCCTCAGTGCCTCCGGCACCGGCATGGATAGAGAGCAGGGCATTGGATTCGTCATGTTCTCCGTCAAACATGCACTCCAGTTCGACCATGTCCACCCTGCCTTGCAGATCCTCAAGAGAGGCCACTACCTCCAGCCGGGTGTCCATATCATTCTCTTCAATGGCCATGTCCAGAAGCATATCCGCCTCTTCCAGGTCATCAAAGTTCTGCTGCCAGTTTTTCACCAGATCCTGCAACTGACCCAGCTGTTTCTGCACTCTCTGGGCGTTGGCCTGGTCATTCCAGAACTCCGGGGCCAGGGTCTCCGACTCCAGCCGTTCTATGTCGAGTTTCTTGCCGTCCAGGTCAAAGATGCTCCTTCAGCGCGAGCATTTTCTCTTTCAGCTCCTGCAGCTTCTGTTTTGCCTCTGCGACTTCGGTTATCTGGGCCATTGGCGTATCCCTGAGTGTTGAGTTGTGAGTATTGAGTTATGAGTGTTGAGTTGTGAGAGTTTTAAACCTATTTTCCTGTTACATCAAGCCATAATCTCTTTAACGGTATGAAAAGCAGCAGCACACTCAAACAGAGACAGCAGGCTCCAAACCAGTACCCTCCCCGCTGAAAAATGGTTTGATTCGTCAACAGGGGAATGGTTTCACTCAAGGCCGCTGGAACAAACAGCTCGGATTGCGCACGAATAGTACCGCTGGGATCAACAATACCGCTGATCCCGGTATTGGCGGCCCGTACCAGGCTGCGCCGGTTTTCCACCGCACGCAGCACCGACATGGACCAGGATTGATGAGGCGCACTGGAACGGCCATACCAGGCATCGTTGGTCAGGTTCACCAACAGATTGCTGCCCTGCCCTGCCTCGCGCCTGGCAATATCCGGAAAAATAGCTTCAAAGCAGATCAACACTCCAGCCTTGATCGACCCGGCCTCCAGGGGAGTATATGAGGTGCCACGGGTAAAGTCACCCACTCCCACCACCAGTTTCTTGAGGAAAAAAAAGACGGATCCTAATGGAACATACTCACCAAAAGGCACCAGGTGCTGCTTATCGTAACGACCTACTGCCCTGCCGCCATTATCGATCAACAAGGCACTGTTAAAAAAATCTACCTCTTTTTCCCCTTCTATCTTTTCTTTCTTCAACTCGTAATAGGGGGAGCCGGTCAACAGCAGAACCTCCTGATCCCGTGCAAAATCCAGCACCTTGCGAATCAGAGGATCCTGGGGTGGATAAAAGGGAAGAGCGGTCTCAGGCCAGACCAGCAACCCCACCCTCTTTTCACCTGCTGCTCTCTTCTCCATGGCCTGGCGCGACAGTTCTGTATAGATGTGTATGGTTTCCTCTTTCCTGGCCGGACTCCACTTTTCGCTCTGGCTGATATTACCCTGGATAACCGCCACTGTTTCTGAGGATACAGCAGCCATCTCTTTGCTGACATCCTGAAAGCACTGATATGAATAGCCTCCTATACTGACAAGCACAAGCAGCACAACAACAGCCCCCCATACAGAAGCCTTCCTGAGGAGCCTTACCTCCTGTCCGCCCTTTTTGTTGAGCAAAGGGCTGATCACCAGGGCCAGCAGACTGTTCACCAGAACAATGCAGAAGGTAACCAGATGATGCCCGCCCAGATCAGCGGCCTGTATGAGAAACGGCTGTTGATAGAGGCCGTAGCCCAGATCCATCCAGGGAAAACCGGTAAAAAGAAAACCTCGCAGATAATCCAGCCCAACCCAGAGTATTGCCGGTGCCAGAGGCAGAAGGAAGGTATATATCGGACTTTTTGCAGAATGGATCCAAACAAGGTTCATAAGCAGACAAAAGAGAGCGATATACCCGGCCATATACATAGCCAGCAGGGTCATGGCTGGCACGGAAAGCCAGGGCGGCAAACCACCATACCGTCCCAGGACTATAACAATCCAGTAGAGCAGGCTGATATTATAGAGCAGTCCGCAGAACATTCCCATGCAGCCACTGCGCATGGTCGGCAGGTACGGTATAGTCACCAGCAGAGGTACCAGGGCAATAAAGAGCAGGGGCCACCAGCCAATCATCCCGGGCATGGCCAGAGCCAGCAGCAGGGCGGAGAGTCCGGCAACAGCAAAGGAGTACAGCCTGGGAAGAGGTGTCATATTATTTTCACTTTTCATTATTCACTATTCACTATGCACTATTCACTATCAATTATCCCCTGATACCCTACCCGCTGTCTTTTAACTTTGCAACTTTTCTCAGTTAGGGTAAAGTAGCAGTTCAATGAATAATATAATTCAATATATTAGAGTCTTTTTTTTTAATACAGACCTCGTAAACATTTCAGCCGATCCTTCCTTTTGTCACACTGTAACAGCTACATAAGGAACAGATGAGCATTCAGTCGCAAATTTGCAGCTTATTTTACCACAGAGAGTACAGAGGACACAGAGAAAATTAAGACTCTGTGT
>DAOVTM010000267.1 GCA_030633145.1 Desulfobulbaceae bacterium | reverse complement strand
TAGGAAAAATAAGTAGGCAGTTTTGGTTATGGGCCGGACTTCGTACTGTATTTATCGCTATGATTCTGGTGGCAGTCATCCTCTTGTTTGATATCTAACACCGGTGCTGAACGGTAAGCCGGCACGCAGTTCAGTACCCCCTTGAGGGGTATAAGTACCTTATCAGAATATTTTCTTTGAAAAAAACAAGAAAATATTCTGTAAGGTACTAAAATCATCAATTCAATAATCGTTTCCGTATAGGTGTAATAATATTATTTGTCATCAAGTTGTATCGGGCTGATAAAGCCGTCTGGTTTAACTGCCAGGACAGAACAATCTATTCTGTGCAGTATCTTCTCAGCCGTATTGCCAATGAAAAACCCTGGAATGCCTGTACGGCATATCGTACCCATGACGATAAGATCGACCTGGTGTTGTTCTGCAAACTCAGGAATAACTCTACCAGCTGTACCTTCCTCGATATGTGCCTGATACTGTTGATCCTTATATTGCTCTAGAAATTCATTCAGCCACTTAATA
This sequence comes from Desulfobulbaceae bacterium, assembly GCA_030633145.1. Taxonomy (GTDB): domain Bacteria; phylum Desulfobacterota; class Desulfobulbia; order Desulfobulbales; family Desulfobulbaceae; genus DAOVTM01. The sequence goes on along the minus strand of DAOVTM010000267.1, from coordinate 5,267 downwards.
TGCATATTTTTGGCTTCATTGTATAATTTACTACTATCATCAGGAGGAAGATAATTAAGTTCGTCTGTCAAGTAGCGTATATCCGGTTTTTTCCAGACATGAATAATGTGAAGCTCGCTGTTTTCTGTCTGGGCAAGTGAAGTTGCAAGCTGCATAATTTTATTGTTCAGGTGATTATCTTCGACCATCGATGGTTCCACATCCACTGCTGCCATGATCCGATGGTAAGATTGCTCTTGTTCCGGCTTTATCAACCACACCGGGCAGGGACATTTACGCAGCAGGTGCATGGCCGTTGAGCCGAATAAAATATCGATTCTTCCGCTCATGCCACGTGCCGTCTTTATTACCAAATCATGGTTATTGCGCAGTACTTCTTTTACGATTTCGATAAATTCCCGGCCAATAATGACTTTGAGTTGTATCTTGACAGTTTTTTCAAAAGGAGCAATCTCTTTTTTAAGAAGCAGTGTCTGCTCCCTGACAGCAATTTCCATTATTTCTTCGGGCATAAGGGATGTGATCAGTACACGATAATCGTGGGGAATCTGACTTATTACCTTGATCACAGTTAACTGGGCTTGATTTCGTGCTGCCAGAGCAACAGTCCTGCTAAGGGTTGGCTCTCCAGACTTTCTGTCGTCATGAACTAATAGAATGTTTTTAAACCGTTTCATGTCTTTTCATTCTCCTTATAGTTTGTGTTGCTTAAGTTGTCAGGATGATGATGACTTTTTGAGTAATGGTCATCAATGCCTTGCCTCAATCGTGTGTTTGAAAATGGAGCCACTCATCCTACAGACAGAGTATCCAGAGGAAACAGGAACCATCTAAAAAAAACATAGGAAAAATAACAGATGAGAAGGGTTACAGCTTCCCCCCTGTTTAGGTCTTCTTTGCGTAACAGGAAAATATAGAGCATAATTGCGGTGGCAATGTTGACTGGCAGGTCATACACTATAATGACCTGCGGAACAGTATAGGTGGATATCATCCCGCCAATACCGAGACCTAAAAGCGGGTTGGTGACATTGCTGCCCAGCATGATGCCTGCGGACATATCTTTCTTGCCTTTACGTATTGAAAGTAATGCTGTTGAAAGCTCGGGCAGTGAAGTTGCAATCCCGAGGAAAATAACCCCGAAAAAAGAAGCACTGATCGGGAGCATGTCTACCAGTCTAACCGATGAACGGACAACCTGTTCCGTGACCACAGCCATAACTGCAAAACCACCAACAATGATCAATACTGCCGTGTACGCACTCCGACAGAACGGAACGATTTTTTCATTTTTGTTACCTTCCCAGTGTTTATCCCTTTTATGCAAATACAATAAATAGGCAAGGTAGGTAAAAACCAGCAGGGCTCCCTCTTCTCGTGAGATTACCCCATTAATGCATACTGCTAAAGCTAGAACCGCTGCCCCAAGCAGTCCACCCATCACATCGTGCAGATGTCGGCGTCCAACCATGATGCTACCAATAAGTGCTACTGTTGGTAGAATAAAATTCTGCTGAAAAATATCAGAGCCGATGTTGGTGCCAATCAACAAACCAGAAATTGGCACCATGGTTTCCGGCTCCCGCAGAATAGTGATACTACCGACGATGTGTGACGTAATCTCTGGTATGCTGGTGCCAATGGACAGGATAGTCATACCAACAAAGGTACCGGACAAACCTGTATAATTTGCCACCTTGATCGCATGACAAATAATAATCTCAGATAGGATTAGAATTGCAGCAACACCCAGTAGTAATATGACGATCAATTCGGTCAGCATATTTCACCAAGCTAAGGTTTCACTATCCTCAATAACTTTTTTTCTGTTAACTTCTTTGTCGTTTTAACCACCTCTCCCGCCTCATCCTTTCATAGCCTAAAGAACAATATTTTATGATGGGGTCGTTAAAATGTAAATATTCGGGTTGAAGGAAAATTAGTGCTACAACCCGTCAATTGTAAATGTTTGGATAGGGTAAGCGTAGACTCCCGTGCCCCAGGTTCGCTCAAGCCGGCTTCAGAGCTATATTGGTTCATATGCGAAAAAGCTGGATCGGGCGAAGATGGGGTGCTAGCCGAATATTTACGTTAAAATGCTGTGTAAGTCAGGTTATTCCAGATTTTCTTCCTCAAACTTCTGGCCACGTCCGGCTATCTTTGCCAGTGTAAGCAGTTCGTCTGCCAGTAGCTCTATGAGGTCGTCAACGGTGAGGATACCTTCCAGGAAACCCTCCTCACTCACCACCGGCAGACGACGGATGCCCTGACTCCGCATGAGCTGCAGTGTGTCCCAGATGCCTTCTTTTTGTTTGGCAGTTATCAACTCGGTGCTCATCACATCACCGGCAGTGGCTGAGTCAAGATCCACCTCTTCGGCAATGAGTTCCACAACGATATCACGATCGGTGATAATTCCGACTGGAAGCATGCGGTCAACATGTTTTTCAACCACCACAACATCACCGACATGATGCTTGCGCATGAGTTGGGCCAGCTCAACAATACCTGTGTCTTTTTCAGCTATAACAACAGTTCTGGTACAAAATTCTCCGATGGACATAATTTCCTCCTCTTTTTTTTGTGTGGATATCCAGAGGTACTAACTCGGTACCTCATGTCCCTTGTGCAGTCCCGTAATGGTTTCTGCATAGCGGCTTTCAATGACCCCTCTTTTTAATTTCAAGGTTGGAGTCAGAAAGCCGTTTGCAATATTCCAGTCGTCAAGGAACAGAGCAACGGTACGAATCCTGGCATTGCCGGGAAATGCATGGAGCAGGGTTTCAAGCTTTTCAATGACTGCCTGTGTTGCCACTGGTGACTGTAGTGCTGACGTATCATCAGGATCCAGGCCACATTCTGTAGCCAGTGTCTGCCATTCAGAACGGTGCAGCACCAGCAGGGCGGCAAGATAGGGCATGCCCTCGCCAAGCACCATTGCATGATCGACAAGGGGATCACTGGCAATGGTTATTTCCAGATCCGCCGGTGGAATTTTTTCACCTGTTGAGGTGACTATGATCTCTTTAAGTCTTCCACGGATATAGATGTTACTGTCTTGTATTTCTACGACATCACCGATATGGAGCCAGCCTTCACTGTCAATGGCCACCTTGCAACCAGGACGCCTATTTCCTGCAAGGAGTAGGTAAGCCAGCTGTTCTGTTTTTGGTCATATTGCTGGTAGGCTGGCAGTTTGGGGCTTCGTTCTATCCGGCATTTGAATAGACCGGGAAGGCTGCCTGCCTCGTCAACTGAAATACTATCAAGGGCTTTGTTGGAAGCTGTGTTGAGTTGCATTACTCTTTCCTCCTCATTGTATCAGGTCGTTCTATTTCCATCTGTGAAATTGAGGTGTAGACAGAGGCCAAATCAGGTTCGCCACAGTGGCGCAGTATCTCGGAACGTACAGTGTCGCGCAGCTTGACGGCTCCATTCCAGTCCTTTTCCTTTGCCATGATTGGTTTGGATATGACAAGACTTAACGCTCCTTTACGGGGAAACCAGGAACCGCCCCGGAGCTTGTTTCTGCTGCCGCGGATGGTGATGGGGAGCACAGGGATTTCTGCCTCGGCTGCAGTGACAAAGGCACCCATTTGAAAAGGAAGCAGGCCCGGCATGCGTTGCAGAGTACCTTCGGCAAAGAATAGTGGTCGTTTACCTGACGCAGTAAGACGACCAATTCTACGAAGATCCTCCACTCCTTTTTCAGCATCAAAGCGTTCGACAAAGATCACATCCAGGCGGGAGAGCATCACCCGTGAAAAGAATTTTCCAGCCAGCTCTGCCTTGGTCACAAAGTTACAGTCCATGGGCAGGGCAGCAGAGAGTATAAGACTATCCAGATAGCTGGCGTGATTGGATACCAAAATCAGTGTTTGATCATTTGGTATGTTTTCAAGGCCACGGATGGTCATTGTTGTGCCTGACAGGAACCCCAATAATTTGAGGGTGCTGCGAACAAGTTTCCATCGTAATTTGACACCTGGCAGCAGGGCAACAAGCAGCCAGAGCGGGAAGCCGATGAGGCCAAACAGCAGCCAGCAGTAGGATGCGTAGCAATAAGTGCCTGTCCTTCGGATAATCCTGCGGCTCTGCGGGAGAATTCCAGCAAGGGAGAGTCGGACAAGCTGCAGCCACAGGGCGCGTTTTGCCTTACCGATCTCCCCTTTTTCGTAGAGTTCCCGGCTTGCAGCACGACGTATCTTGCCGCTTGAGGTTTTCAGCACACTACCCGGTGGAGCAATAATCACCTCGTCCGGCGGCATGCCCAACAGGTCTATTGCTGTATTGATAATTTTTTGCTGCATCTTTTCTTTTGTGTCTGCATCTTTTTTTCTCGACTCTGCTAATACGATCAGTCTTTCAGTGCCGGAAGTATGGTCCTGGCTGGCAAATACGGCAATGCAGCCCTTGCGGATGCCCTCTATGTTGCCTACCGCCTCCTCCAGTTCATGGGGATAGACATTTCTACCGCCGCGAATAATGATGTCCTTGATGCGGCTGGTGATAAAGACGTCGCCGTCGGCAATATAGCCTAGATCACCTGAGTCAAGCCAATCTCCACGGAAAAGGCTGCGGGTTTTTTCAGGATTTCGAAAGTAGCCGCTGGTGACTGATGGTCCCTTGAATTGCAGCTCTCCCTGGTGTCGGTCAGGGAGCTCTCTGCCACTTTCATCAACGATTCTGATCTGGTGACCGATCAGGGGACGACCGCAGGCCACAAATTTCAATGCTGTGGAATCGTCTTTTGCAGCAACTACTGCCTGACCTGAATCCATGAGTGCATCACGCTTGACCCTGTCGATGACAGGTCCACGGCCAAGGGGTGGAAAGGCAAGGCCCACCGATGATTCTGCAAGGCCATATACCGGGGATGCAGCTTCGGGACGAAACCCGTAAGGAACAAAACGTTTTTCGAAGTTGATGATCGTTTCAGGACTGACCGGCTCAGCACCGTTAAAGGCAAGGCGCCAGGTACTTAAGTCAAGTCCCTCCAGCACCTCGTCGTTTAGTCGCTGGTGGCAGAATGCATACCCGAAATTGGGCGAGGCCGACATGGTGCCGTGATAGTTGTGTATTGCCCACAGCCAGCGCTCTGGCCGGGCGAGGAAGGAGAGGGGTTGCATGATGACCAGGCGACAGCCAAAATAGAGACTGCCCAGCCATGCTCCAATTAGACCCATGTCATGATAGAGTGGCAGCCAGCTGACAAAGACATCCCTGGCTGTAACATCTGTTGCCTGACCCATGGCCCGGATGTTGAC
>DAOVTM010000184.1 GCA_030633145.1 Desulfobulbaceae bacterium | reverse complement strand
TTGACGGTTATGTTCATGAAAAATGGGCGGTATTTACTGACAAGGAATCCTATAGTATCTATATCTCCGGCTCCCTCAATGAATCCAAAACAGCCCTTGCCCTGAATGCAGAAAATATAGATGTCCATGCAGACTGGTGGAATGATCTTGAACGGCAACGGACTGAAACGGCTCAACAGGATTTCAACCGGGTCTGGGCAGATAAAAGCCCTTATTTACGAGTTATGCCCCTGCCCGAGGCAGTGAAGCAAAAACTCATCAGCTATGCGGACGGGATCGAACTGCCGTCTGAAATAGACGGCACAACGGTCAAGCCGGAACGGGAACCGCCTTCTGCTCTGGAACTGTTGCAATTTGCCTTGATAAAGGATGGCCCCAAACTGCCCGGTGGTCGCTTTGTGGGTATGGAAACAGCGCCTGTTACACCCTGGCCGCATCAGGAAGTGGTGGCCAGGCGGTTGATTGAAACCTGGCCGTATTCGTATCTTCTCTGCGATGAGGTAGGGCTGGGAAAAACTATTGAGGCTGGCCTTGCCATTCGTTCACTGGTCTTATCCGGTCTGGTTAAGCGGGTACTTATTGCGCCACCTGCAAGTCTTACCAAACAGTGGCAGCGGGAGATGGCAACTAAATTTCTGCTCTCCTTTGGCCGTGCGCTTTCAGGTGGTTCCACCCGTCATGATTATATTTTTCCTGCAATAAAGAGTGTTGACGCTAAAACCCTGTACACACCGGATCTCTGTATTGTTTCTACGGGTTTATTTGCCCATACATTGCGACAGCCGGATTTGCTTGCCGCCCGTCCTTTTGATATCGCCCTGGTGGATGAAGCCCATTATGCACGGCGGAAAAATCCTGCGGTAACAAATAATCGAAGGGTAGAACCACGATTTGGTCGACTGTACACAACTATTCGCGATGAGTTGCGTCAACGCAGTGAAGCCCTGTGGCTGGCCACTGCAACTCCCATGCAGCTTGACTGGATTGAAGTGTATGACCTGATCCATTTGAGCAACCGGGTGGGAGCCTTTCAGGATGATCCAACCTTGACCTGGGGATATTATGATCTTCTCAGCAAGTTGGTACGAGGGGAGGACATCAGTACAGATGAATGGGAATTCCTGCGCCAGGTTATCTGCTCCATTGCCTTTCATGATCCGTTTTTACAACAATACTTTGCAAAGGCAGTCATTGACGGTCGTATTCGGGTTGCAGAGAAACAATGGCGTGAAAATGGACGCATTCCCCGTGGACGGGATCGGGAAAATATCAGACGGCTTATATTTTCCGCAGCGCCTTTATCCAGAGTCATGCTTCGCCATACCCGTCCCCTGCTGGAAATTTACAAAAAAGAGAAGCAGCTTAAAGCCAGACTTGCCAAACGAACCATTCTGCCGATACAGTGTATCGAGTTTACTTCGCACGAACAGGAAGCCTACAACGAGCTGGAAGCCTTCTGTGATGGGCTGGCAGAACAAATACAACACCATTCTGACGACCAGTTCTCACAGAATAATCTCAAGTTTTTTCTCAGCCTGCTGCGACTTCGCTTTGCCTCCAGCCTGTTTGCCATCCGTGAAACAATTCGACGCAGACGTGAACGGGTGATTACTAGCCTTGAATATCAGAACAATGTCAAAGATCCTGACCTTGATGATGTGGTTATGGAGTTCGGCGATGACGAAGATGATCACGATAGCAAGGTGCTTGATGCCCTGCTCAAGAATCGCTCCAAAAAAGACCTGCAATGGGAGAAGAAATATTTAACCGGTCTGATTGAAATTCTGCAAGGGCTGTCTGAGCGTCCATCTAAAATACAGGCGTTACTTGATGCCTTACAAAACCAGCAACTGCCGGGTGGTCGCTTTACACAGACTGTTATCTTTACCAGGTTTTATGACACCCTGACAGACATTGTCGGTAAACTGCGGGCAATAAACCCCTCCATGCTCATTGGTACCTACAGTGGCAGGGGTGGCCAATATGTAGATCCGGCAACAGGAAAATTATGCAGTGTTGACCGGGAAGAAATAAAACAGCGTTTTTTGCGTGAAGAGATTGACATCCTGGTCTGTACCGATGCGGCTGCCGAAGGACTTAACCTGCAAACTGCCAACCTGCTTATCAATTTTGACCTGCCCTGGAACCCGATGAAGGTGGAACAGCGCATTGGTCGAATTGACCGTATTGGTCAAAAATATGAAGAGATCTTTGTTTTGAATCTCTGCTATGTCGGCTCTGTGGAAGAGATTGTCTATGGCAAATTATTACAGAGGTTGGCTCAGGCGGGTAATGTTGTTGGCACACAACAGGTTTCCATGCTGCCTGTTTCAGAAGCTGATTTCCAGAAACTTGCCATGGGTGAATTATCCGAAGATGAGCTTTTACAGCAGGCTGAGAAACGGATTACACATCAGCAGGAACGGACAGCCTCCATGGAAATACCAGCCAGTGAGTTGTATGAGATTTATATGCGTTTGAGTCGGGAACATGCCAAAACCAAATCCCCGGTAACACTTGATGCAATATGGGATGTGTTTTGCAATTCTGCATACCTGCGACAACAGGGCTGTACTGTTTCGCAGGATGGCAGGATAATGACCGTCTGCGGCATACCGGATGCACCGGAAAAATCTCTGCTGACCATTGACCGTGATTTGTTTGAAAAAGGGCTGCCCGGTGAAGAACGACCATTTTATTTTGCCTCCTATGGTGATCCGGTTTTTGATGCGATTATAGCGGAAATTGACCAGTATGAACTGCCGCAATGTGTTTACAGGCTCAGTGCCAAGACAACAACAAAGAATCATGCTGAGATGGTCTCTTATGCGGTGGCAACAACAGGGGGCAACGATAAAAAGGAGATGTTGCTGCTCTCCTCACTTGAGTCTGCTGCCGGGCTGCCCCTGGATACAAAAACGAAAATAGATGAATCAATGGCAACAGGAGAAAAGCAACGGTTACGCAATAGGGCAAATAAGGATTTTTTGCTGGTAGAGGCCATTGCAAATGTTGAAGGTGATAACAAAGATGCAGCCCGGAGCCAGCACCTGCTTAATCTGGTAAACATATTTACTCTTCTTGCTGATCTTGACGTACCAAATCAGGATAATTTTCGGACAACAATCAACAGGCTTGACGTTTCGTTACAGGAAAATGGCAGCAAACGAATTCGTAATGACTGGGCTGATGCACTACGCCCATATAAAAACAAGTTTCTTTTTAATGTAAACATTCCGGAAATTGGTAACAAGGCAACTGTGCAGGCACCTTCTCTGCTGGTGCAGTCTGCCGTGGATACCGGATACAGGGTTGCACTGTCGATGCGCAGAAACATGGCTGACCTTACTGTCGGCGAGGTGCTGGATCGGCTTGAACGTGAGATTAAACGACAGACGCAAAGGGGATAGTCGCACAGTGGACGAATCAAGGGCATGTAGAATTGCTCGTGCTTTTCTCTCTGAACAGATTGAGCTTGAACAATGCAATGTGATACCAAGCGGGCTGTATAAATTCAAAAATGTTTGCTGCCACTAAAGGAAAGAGTTCTTATTTTTTTTATAGTGCCTGCCAATATTGCCTGTGATTAGCATTTTTGGAAAAATTTAATTATTCAAATTTTAAAACCGTTGTGTCACCTCTCAGGGAAAGTCCAACAACTTTCCGGCCTTTTTTCGTGCAACAACGCTACTTTGCTGGTTAATCGAAAGGGCGGGGTTTCTTTCTGGCAGGTATAACAAAGATCGTGACAACTACGACAATAAAAATATTTGCCGCCATAAAGTACAGCACATCATTTGCCACATTTTGGACAGTATCCCCACCATTTCACTCACATTTGCTTCCTATCTCATTTACAACTCCATAGGGTTCTTCCCAGTATCAAAGCATTTCAGACTATCCGGATTATCTTTTACCAGCGGTGCCAGCACCTCTGTAGATATTTCAAGCAGGTAGCAATCTGAAACAGCCACCGCATCTGCTGAACGTGGCTCACCCTGCAGCAACCCCATCTCACCAAGACAGCCACCTGCGCCCAGCCGGGTAACTTCTCTGGTCTTGCGGTCATCTTCATGCACGACCTCAACCCAGTTGACACCGCCGCCCGGTGCCAGACTCGCGGTGGAGATATGCTCCTCTCCTTCTTCGGAGAGTTCTCTGATACCAACAGTTCCCTGGGCAATAATGAACATCGAAGATGCCTCGTCTCCCTGTCGGAAAATAACCTCACCCATGGGGGTATAACGCTGCACGGTATGAGCTGCCAGATTTGTCTTAATCTCTTCCGATAAATCCTGAAATATTTCAGCATCTTCAATAATCGAAAACTGAGTTTTTGCCTCCTCAATATGATCAACAGTTCCACGGGTGAGGTGAATTTCCTGCCTGGGTACTGCCGGTGTCATACCAGCCCGGTTTAGATGCTTCCAGATATTCTTACTGACTGCATTTTTATCTCCTGACCTGCTACCATACCCCTTGAGGACAAAGATCGGGTAGTAGGCAATCCCCTTGTCCGTGTAGTTCATCCGCACATTGGGTCCCATGTGCCTCTGCACCACGCTGGTTTCCAGAAGGGCATCCATGATAACCTTCATAACACGTTCAGGAGAAAACCTTGAACTCACATACACTGGAAAATAGAGCCAGTAAAAATCATCCGGCAGATGATAGTTGAGTACCCTGGATTCGGCTGCCAGACTATTGGGGACGCAGTAAATAGTATCGGTAACTGTCATCAGGCGCACAGTGCGCCAGTTCATCTCAATAACCCTGGCCGCTTCCATGCCGTCAATGGAGATCCAGTCACCAATCTTAAACGGCTGTTCCAGGCTGATGGCGAGTCCTGACATGACATTGGAGAGATTCACCTGGAGCGCAAGCCCGATAATCATGGCAATAACACCCGAGGTGGCAAGCATACTGGTGATTTTCAGATCAAAGACAAAGGCAATTATAAAGAGTATAGCAGCCGTAAAAATGAACAGTTTTACAAACGAACGGGCGATACTCGGTACCTGATTTCCTGTTTTCTCTTCAAGAGGATGCCAGATAAACATTTCAATGGCCTGGGTCAATAAAAATGCAGGTATTATCCACCAGAGGACGCTGAATCCCTGTTCAATCAGGTGCAACTTATACGCTATGCTATCTAACTCTTGTATCCCGTCAACCAGTAACACTTCCAGACTGAAAAGAATCAGGATGGAAAAAATAACCTTTAATACCCAGACCCACCATCGCTTATGCCTGCGCCCCACTAATGAGATAAGAAAAAATAAAACAACTGCCGCAGAAAGCAAAGAAGGTGCAAGAGCAACAGGAATTTTTTTGCGAAGGTTGATTTGCTCCTGTTGAAGGAGCAGTTTCAAATTAAATCTGGAATAATGAACCTTTCCCTCAACAGTACTGAGAGATTCAGGATTCCCCATGGAAATTTTCTGGAATGTATTCTGAAAAAAATCAGCCCGTTTGATATCCCATCCTCCGCTACCCGCCAGGATATGCGCTTCTTTCAAATCTCTGGTCATGGAATTTTTTCCCGTCAATCCCATCCCCATGACATCAACAACAAAGACCAGGTTATCACGGGAAAGATCCCTGTGCCGTAAACTGATGCCCACGACATGTTCACCAAACCCCACCCTGCTGGGCAGGAAATCGGTCTTAAATTTCCCCTTAACATGAAACTGGCGGTAGCTGATCAGGGTCTCATCAACCATGCTGATTGGTTCGCCCAGCTGAATTAGCTCCAGGGCATTGAGAAATTCGATTTTACAGGCATCAGCCTCGCCCTGAAAGCGAAACCAGATATTGAATTCAAGGGTACAGGATGCCTGACGGAAGTCTAAATCCGAGATGGAGAGGAGTTCTATCCCGGTGTAGGCAACATTGGTTTTATACATATAGTTGCCGTCAACCTTCATGACCCTTTCGCTCTGCATGGCATCTTCCAGGTTCTTAATATGGTTGACATTGGCCACTGGCTGGAACTGGATCAGAGAGGATATCAACTGGTGTGTCTGGTATTCCGCTATTGCCAGGGGCTTAATTCCATTGCCGACTTTATCAAAATAAATCGGACCAGACAAACCGTGAATAGCGTCTTTAATTGCAGTAGTTTTGGCAAGAAAGTCTCTGACTTTTTTCCGATCCTGCTGGATCGTTGCCGCAGAACAGGTACTTTTTGTCTCCCGGATGGCCTCTACTATAGCCACTGCAGCATCATAGGCAGTAACAGCCCGCCAGTCAGGATCCCCTTCTTCCGGGAAGGCAATTTTATAGTCCTGGCGAAACTGCTGAATTCCGTCATTGGCAATATCATAGACAATGGGCGAGGCCACCAGAATTCCATTGCTGTAATAGCCCATCCCGCCCATTTCCTTTTCATACTCCGCTATCTTGTCCCGGAAGGTTCCTGAGTTGAATGCATCCGGGGTGATGATAATATTTTTGATCCCGGCTTGACGGATGGCTTTAACCAGCATCGCTCCTTCTGTGGCATGGGTCGCCAGAAAAATGGTGCCTGGGTTTTCAGCATCCTTCAGGACATGAATTATTTGAGAAATCTGCCCTGCAACATCCTCTCCCTTACTGTTGAGCTGCTCCCTGCCGCTGATCTCGACCTGCAAACCAAGAGAAGTTTCTTCAAAAATATCTGCCAGGTACAAGCCATAGGGGCGTTCTTCGTGAATGATAAATACCCTGTTGTTGCGAAAAACCCTTTGTGCGTAATTGGCCAGAAAACGTCCCTGTAAGTTATCACTAAATATTGTTCTGAAAAAATAGGGATTTTCAGCAGTGACATCAACATGGGTTGAAGACGGACTGATTGCCGGGATACCCTTTTCCTGATAGACCTCCCCAGCCGCCATGGAACAGGAACTATAGACATGACCGATCACTGCGATTGCCTGATCTTTCTCAGCTATTTCCTGAGCCCGCTTTTTCGCTTCAACCTTATCATTCTGATCGTCATAGACAACCAACCGGACAAGTCGTCCATTGACCCCACCTGCCTTGTTGATCTTATCAAGATACATTTCAATTCCTCGCTGAATTGAAATGCCTGATTGTTTCCCGGAACCAGTCATTGGCCCGACCATGGCAATAAATATTTCTTCCTTGGAGCTTGTATCAGAACTGATCAAGCTGTTAAAGGCATTACTAATTTTCTTGAACGAACCATCACTGTCAGCATGTAAAGGGGTGCTGGTTAAGAATAAAAATAAAAATAAGAATAAAACAATCACTATTGCAACAAGTTGCTTTTGACAGGTAATTGAATAAAAAAAAGAACTGGGTGTATGACTGTGGATTCGTTTCACATCGTCTCCTGAAAAAAATCAAAAAAAAGGCTCAGATCATCAGACCCAAACCCTTGTTTCTTCTAATACCCGGAGCGAAAATAAAACTCGCACAGAGCCAAGCTCCGAGGGATTTTAATATATTCGGACTCTTTTCCGATAATTGTCCGATTGGTTTTTATTGCTTGATATACTGCTCCACTTTTAGCCCTGCAAAAAAACGATGCAGAAACGGGTTACATCCCGTTAATTCAAGTGGTTGGAGCGAATAATTCCAACGTCTTTCTGCTTTCCATCGGCAAACGCATTAAAGGTCGCTTCCGTTTCCTGCTCAAGTGAAACACGCAATTTTTTCACTGCATACATATCAAACCTTGCAGTGATTATTCACACAACAAATATATGGTTCTAAATTTTCCGTTGCATCAAGATGTGGGGAGTAGCATGGCAAATAAAAAAAAAGGGGTTTAGCGCAAACTACGCTAAACCCCTGAATTTCCTTGGTGACCCCAAGGGGAATCGAACCCCTGTTTACGGCGTGAGAGGCCGTCGTCCTAACCGCTAGACGATGGGGCCTTGCGGTGTCCTCTTTACTAA
>DAOVTM010000078.1 GCA_030633145.1 Desulfobulbaceae bacterium | reverse complement strand
TGTTGAGTCTGCGCAGCTGCTGTTCCGACTCCATGAGTGCAGTCTCGGCTTTTTTTTGCTCGGTGATATCTTCACAGACAACCACCATTCCGATATTCCGTCCCTGGCTGTCCTTAATCACATTGGAGATCAGGTTGACAGGAAAGAGAATGCCGTCTTTACTGATATTTATCCCTTCCCGTTTCCAGTTGGCATACTCCTCAAAATGGATTTTTGTGGTTTTTGCCGAATGGGTTGTTGCTGGGGCAAAGATATTGGACGGCTTTCCGATCAGCTCATCAACGGTGTAGCCGTGCATCTTCGCATCCGCAGGATTGGAATAAACAATGCGCCCGCTGTTATCGGTGATGGTGATTCCCACCTCTGTGGTTATAAATGCCTTGGTCAGGCGCAGCAGCAGGTTATTTTTTTGCGCAAGTTCCTTATCCTGTTGCTCCAGTTTTTGTTGCAGTTTTTGCCACTGGGCAGGGGTCGGCTCTGTGATGGCTTGCGTATTACTAGATGTCATTGTTGATCACGGTTATATTTAGCAAGGTAGGAATTATCAAGTATTCTCACTCTACCACATTTTTTGAATAGTGTGAATAATTAATAGTTTTTATAGGAAAGTACGTTTATATTTATACTGACTCCTTTTGTTTCCCTTTAATGGATTATTTTTATTTTTAAAAACTATGCAAGCACTACTTCCCTCTACCTGTACGCCACTGAAAAATGCCCCGGTTCTGCCCGTGGATTATGCCAGAATCCTCAAGCCCTGGTTCACGAAAGCTGTTATTAAACAGGGGCTGAAAATGATCAACAGTGGTGAGGTCTGTTTTTTCACCTTTCAACGGGATCACGCTGGTCTGGTCACTCGGGACAACATTGAGGTCTTTGTGCGCAAGGTTGTGGGAACGGGCAGGCTTCGTTTTGTCCTCCGCGACGGCCAGTGCAATTATTGCCTGAGCAGTGAGCAGGCCGGTTCCCGCTGCAAGCACGTTGCGGCCCTGGCTCTGTTGTGCCTGCGTGATGAGGCGGGACGGCTGGAACCGCTGATGGATCTGTTCGAGTCCAGCCCCTGGGCAATTATCGGCAGGTACCTGCATGGCCGGAGTTCCCTTTCCACCATCAACCTGCGTCTGCAAACAGTTCAGGATGATTTTCTCCTGCTGGGGAAAGACTCCTCTGGTCTGGAGCTGCGTATTGCCCTCTCTCCGCCCATGGCAGCGGAATTACTCTCCCTGTATGAGATACCCATGGAGGATGGCGGGATAAAACCGGGCATGATCAGTTGTCAATACACCCTGGACTCCTTTGGCAAAGACTTGACCCACCTGGTTGCCACCGCAGGTGAACGGGATCTGAACAGCCTTGGTTCCTGGAGTAAAAAACAGAACCGGGATGCCTCCCTGTGGATGTACCTGGCCCGGCTCTTCTTTCTGCAGCTGTCTGAAGAAGAACTTGCAGTCAGCAGGGATAAGGATGGAGGCTATCGGTTGTACTGCCCTGCGCAGCGACAGGAACGGGAAGAGCAGCAGGAACCAATCTTTCAGCTCTTCCCGGCCCGTCTTCATACCTGGGAATTGCTGGATCAACTGCCCATGCTCGACATCCCGCTGGAGCCAGAACAGGCATTGCAGTTTTCCAGGGTTTTTTTCAACAATGAGGGGCGGGAAATTCAGGTGGAACACCGCTGCCGACTCAAAAACGGCGATGAATATTCCCTGGCCGAGCTGGACAGGCATCGTTACGGAACCAGATACCTGGTGGATAATCAGCTCTTTTCCCTGGACTCCATTCCCCAGGAGGAACGGCTCTCTCTGGAGGAAAAGGGACAGCTCTCCCTTTTTTCCCTGGCTGATAATCAGGGCGCAGAGGGACGGAACGGCTTTATAGTGAAAGAGACCGAGATCAGTGATTTTATCACCAGAAATAAATTTCAGCTTTGTTGCAGCCGCCATGAGGTTGAGGAGTCGATCCGCACCCTCAAGATTGTTAATATGCCGACCCGCCTGATTCTTGACAAATACCGGGAAGAGGGGGACTGGTGTTATCTGTCCGGCAGTTATGATCTGGGAAACCGGAAAATACGCCTCACTGATCTTCTCCGGGAGACAGACAAGGGGAAAAAGATGCTGCCCGGTGCCACCTCTCTTGAGCTGGATGATTCTCCCCTGGCATGGTTCCATAAGTTGGGAATTGAGCGGCTTAAAGGAGGAAAGAAAGGGAGGGGGGGGGAGGTCAGGATTCGGCGCAGCGAATTTATTGCCCTCAGTTCCCAGATCGGGATAGTAGAAAACATGGAGCCTGTTGAGGCGGGAACCCTGGCCGCCTTTTTTCTCGATGGTGACAGCGGCTTAGAGGATGAACCCATGCCACCCATGGCAGCTCATCTTCGTTCCTATCAAAAACATGGCACTGCCTGGCTCTATCAACTGCTCAGGTACCAGCTGGGAGGAATCCTGGCCGATGACATGGGGCTGGGTAAAACCCATCAGGCACTGGCCCTGGTCGAGATGCTGGTGAATAACAAACTGGTGAATAACAAACTTGTGAATAACAAACCGGACAGGGAAGAAAAAATCCTCATTGTCTGTCCCACTGCGGTACTCTACCACTGGCCTGAGAAGCAGCATGCCTTTTTCCCGGAACTCAACATGACCGTCCATTATGGACCAAAACGTAATCTGGAAGAGGCCCTGCGCAGTCAGGTAATGATAACCACCTATGGTATCCTCCGTCAGGATGCTGATCAATTTGCCGATATTCGTTTTTCCCTGGTTATCTTTGATGAAATGCACTATCTGAAAAATCGTAAAACAGGCATCTTCAAGGCTGCGACCCGCCTGGACAGGGCAGGGGTGATTGGTCTGACCGGTACCCCGGTGGAAAACAGCATTGATGAGCTGGTCTCCCTGCTCTCGCTCTGTATGGTCGAACTCTTTGACATTCCGCAATTCCGGCAACAGTTTAAACATGCTGAGACCAGTGAACAGCGGCAACGCCTGCAAGGGATTATCACCCCATTTATCCTGCGCCGTACCAGGGAACAGGTTCTAAAGGAACTGCCGGAGCTGAGCGAGGATATTCGTCTCTGCCGTTTGAGCGAAGAACAGGTCACGGTTTATCGCCAGGTGGTGGATCAGGCCAAAGGGATGGTTGACTCCCTGCTGGGCGATGAAGCTCAAACCGAATTCACCACAGTACTGGCCACTATTACCCGTTTGAAACAGACCTGCAACCATCTCTGCCAGTTGGAAAAATGTACGGACTGGCAGCGGTACCAGAGCGGTAAATGGGACGAGTTTACCCGCCTGATCCTGCAATGTATGGAAGGCGGACTCAAGGTGGTGGTGTTCAGCCAGTTTGTAGCAATGCTCAATATCATCGAGGCATGGCTGGCTGATGAGGACATAGATTTCGTCGCCTTACGCGGCAGTGTAAGCGCGCTCAAACGTAGTAAACGTATCACCCGTTTTAATGAGGACAAAGAGTGTAAGATATGCTGTGCCAGCCTTCTCGCCGGTGGTACTGGTATTGATCTGACCGGGGCTCAGGTGGTGATCCATTATGACCGCTGGTGGAACCCGGCCAAGGAAGAACAGGCCACGGCCAGGGTTCACCGCATGGGACAGGCACACCCGGTTCAGGTCTATAAATTGGTCACCGAGGGTACCCTGGAGGAGAAAATCCACCATCTGATTGAAAAAAAGCGACAACTGGCCGCTGATCTGATTGTGGTTGATGATGACTCCATCCTCAAGACCCTTAATCGGGAGGAACTTGCCGGACTGTTTCAGTTTGGTGGATAGCTGCATCCTGAACCTGCTGCGCATGGGAGTGGATTCCCACTGGTTCCCATGCTCGCTTACCTGGAGCGTGGGAACGAGGAAATCTGCATTAAATATTTAGAAAACAAACTGATATGGATACTGGCCGTCCTGCTGGCCTTATCTGTGGCAATGACCGGGCCCAGGGTCTATGAGTCTATCCAGCGGCAGAAGAACAGCCGTAAGCTGGTCATGGCCAACCGTCTTGCCAACCATTTGAACTCGGCTGCTGCCTGGCAGGCTATTGAAAGGGGAACCGGCTCAGTAATCCTCAGCAGTGAGGGAGCGAAAGAGGATATGTTCTCCCGCTTTTCCGAACTCGGTATAAAGGGCGATAAAGAGGTGACAGCAGCCTTACAGGTTGCCGGGGAGCTTGAATCGCTCTCAGGAGACAGGGATCTCAGTTCTGCCATCGATCAATGGCAATCATCCTCTGCCGAACTGAAACAGATTCGCACAACAGTACTTGATGGTTCCGGAGATGTGCAGGAATGGTTCCGGGTCAGTACCGAAAATATCAGCAGGGAGTTCCGCCTGCGAGCCATTGCTTTTTCCCCCAGCACCGAGAGAGAAGCGGTCATCCTCTACAATAATGTGCTGCTCGCCTCTGTCTCCACCATGGCAGAGCTTGCCGGAAGGGAGCGGGCCAGGCTTGCCGACCTTATAGCCCGTCAGGCGATGATCTCTTCGGAGGAGTTGAAAACCCTGACATCCTATCGTGCTGTTGTGGAAATCCTCTCTGAGGATATACTGAATCTTGAGCAGCGTTCCTCCACCGATATACGACTGAAAAAGGCTATTCACACCTTTAGAACCAATTTTCTTGGCAGCTATCAGCAGCTTCGTGAAGAGATTTATCAACAAAACCGCCATTATCTGGCAGCAAAGGATCAAGACAGCGATGACCTTGCAACTGCTATCAAATATATGGTCGATGAAACTCAGTGGATAGAAGAGGCAACAGCGGGTATCAACAGTATTCTCACCATATCGGATGCCGTGGGACAGCTCACTGACCAGGCGGCAACCGATTCCCAACAGTCAGCCTCATGGAAGATATTTTTTAACTGTATCATTATGATCATGATGATTGGAGCCTTTGCCGTCATTATCAAGCTCTTCAAGATCAGCAAAAAAGGGGCTGAAGAGATGCGGCTGGCCAAGGAAGGAGCCGAGGCGGCCACCCGGATGAAGTCTGATTTCCTCGCCAATATGAGCCATGATATCAGGACTCCGATGAACGGTATCATCGGCATGACCGGCCTTGCCCTGGACACGGAACTCACCCCTGAACAGCATACCTACCTGAAAAACGTAAAAATTTCTGCCGACAGTCTGCTGGGATTGCTCAATGATATTCTTGATTTTTCCAAGATAGAGGCAGGGCAGCTACTCTTTGAAAGCAATGATTTTAATCTGCATGAGATGCTGGAGGCCATCATTGCCATGATGACCTTTGCGACCCAGGAAAAAGGGCTTGCCTTGACCCTGGATGTTAGTGGTGAGTTGCCGGTTTTTGTCAAGGGAGATGAGCTGCGCCTGAAACAGATCCTGGTCAACCTCATTGGTAACAGTATCAAGTTTACGGAAAAAGGTTCTGTAACGCTGAGGATCAGGCATGAAAACAGGGACGATAACAGTCTGCGCCTGGATTTCATGGTCATTGATACCGGGGTAGGAATTCCCGCTGACAGGCAGGAGAGTATTTTTGATCATTTTGCTCAGGTTGATTCCTCCACCACCAGGAAATACGGTGGCACTGGTCTTGGCCTTGCCATCAGCCGCCAGCTGGTCGAGATGATGGAGGGGGAAATCCGCCTGGAGAGTGAAGAGGGGCAGGGAACGACCGTTTATTTTAGCGCAGCTCTGGAGTCGGGGAAAGAAACGAATAAGATGCGTCAGCATGAATATGCCCTGCCTGCGACACAAGAACTGGATATCCTGGTGGTAGATGACAACATTATGAATTGCGAACTGGCTCGCATGGTGCTTGAGCAGGACAGTCACCGGATTGTTACGGCACAGGATGGTCTGGAATCCCTGCAGTTGATGGCCGAAGGCCGCTTTGACCTCATTCTGATGGATGTTCAGATGCCGGTGATGAACGGCTTGATCGCCAGTAAAGCTATCCGAGCCGCTGAAAATGGAGAGGATTTGTCCCGGTTTGAGCTGTCTGGCTCTCTTGCGAAAGTGCTTGTAGAACAGTGCAGAGGGAAGCGGATACCCATTGTAGCCCTGACTGCCAATGCCATGGCCGGAGATAAGGAGCAGTGTTTGAATGCGGGCATGGACAGCTACCTGACAAAGCCCTTTGATCCTGAAAAGATAAGGGAAATAATAACGGATCTTTTCAGTGCGGAGACCAGCAACCAGCAATAGTTGAGTCCTTTTTTACTGCACCTTTTTTACTACACAACAGAGAGGAAAAAAATGTGTCGATTAGCTGCCTATCTTGGGCCTGAAATTTTTATCTCTTCACTGGTCACAGAACCAAAACATTCCATTATTCACCAGAGCTATCATGCCAGGGAAATAGTTGAACCGCTCAATGGAGATGGGTTTGGCATTGGCTGGTACGCACCTCAATTTTGTGAGGCTCCCGCACTGTTCAAGGAGGTCTCTCCTGCCTGGAATAACGTAAATTTAAAGCATATTGCGCGGGTCACCAGAAGTACATGTGTTTTTGCGCACGTTCGGGCGGCCTCAACCGGAGGACTGCTCTCCCAGACAAACTGCCATCCATTTGCCTGGCGGAATTACCTCTTTATGCACAATGGAACGGTGTACGGGTTTGACCAGATAGAGCGAGCCTTGCGCCAGGGATTGTCTGATGAGGCATATAACCTGATCGGCGGATATACCGATTCAGAACATATCTTTGCCCTGTTTGCAGACCAGGTTAAGGACTATGATAATCCAACGGTTGAAGAGCTGGGCTCTTCATTACGGGAAGCCATTAAGAAAATTGAAACCTTGAAGGGGCAGGCTGGTGTTACGGAACCATCGACCATGAACCTGGTTCTTACCGATGGTCGTAAGATGATTGCCACCCGTTATGTGAGCGAGGGAAATAATTCAAACAGCCTCTATATCCGGCCAAAGGATGATGATGGAAAATCTTTTCTTGTGGTATCCGAACCCCTAAAGACCTCACAGCATTGGGAAAGGGTAAAAAATAATCAGATGATCCTTGTTGATCTTGAGAAAGAGGTTTGTGTGCAGTCGCTTTAACTCCTCTGTTATTATTCAATCATAGCTGTAAGCACGTCTGTTTTTCACCTGTTTATTTATGATCTGACGTGGTAATAATGAGTCATTCGTTGTTCGTTCAATATTGGTATGTTTTCAAATATATAGCCTCGTTCCCACGCTCCAGCGTTTTAGCCTCGTTCCCACGCTCCAGCGTGGGAACGCAACTTGGACGCTCCTGCGTCCTGTAACAGCCGCTGGAGCGGCACTACAGGTTCCCATAGACGGAGTCTCGCAGGCTCGCTTACCTGGAGCGTAGGAACCAGTGAGCCAACCGGATGTAGTCATAAATTATAAAGAGGATACCATTCGTTGTTCGTTCAATATTGGTATGTTCCCCAATATACCTGTAAAAAATTTGAGGAGAGTTAATGGAAGGCAGGCGACTCATTGGTTGCGAAACAAACAGCTCGAAAGGTGACATGTAATGGGTGGTTATACGAAAGCTCAATTTTGGAAATGTGCTTTGCAGGTCAATCCAGCGGGCTACATCGCCTATCGTGGCTCAGATCATGGTATGACTGAGCAAGAATACAATCAGGAACTCCTCAAATACTGTCAGAAAGAACAGATCAAGGTTCTTGGCATCGCCGACCATGGCAATGTTGATAGTATTGATAATATTCGGACGCTGATGAATGAACACGATATTCTTGTTTTCCCTGGCTTTGAGATTGCTTCCAGTGAAAAGGTTCATTTTGTCTGTTTGTTTTCCGAGGATACCACAACTGTAGAGCTTCACAGATATTTGGGAAATCTTGATTTACTTAATCCTGAAGATGGTATCAGACCTTCCCGGTTGAGTGCAGAAGTCTTAATAAAAAAAGTGGATGAGGATTTGAATGGTTTTATTTATGCCGCACACTGCACTGGTGAAAGTGGCATTCTGCGAAAACGATTCCATCACGTCTGGAGGAATCCTTTGCTCAAGGCTGCTCAGATTCCCTCAACAGTGGAGGAATTGAAAAGTGTAGAGAGTGGATTTTATCGAAAGGTACTGCTCAATAAAGAACCGTCCTATCGTAGGGAACAAAAAATTGCCATTATTAATGCCAGGGATGTAGAAAAGCCGGAAACATTGCAACACCCAATGGCATCGTGTCTTATCAAAATGACTAAACCTTGCTTTGACTCTTTTAAGCTGGCCTTTCAAGATGCTGATTCCCGGGTGCGATTAAACAGTGATGTTGTGGAAAAATACTATTCACGGATTGTATCCATGAAGATCACTGGAGGGTATCTGGATGGTGTCCATATTGATTTTTCAGAACATTTAAATGCCGTTATTGGTGGCCGTGGAACCGGTAAATCAACCTTACTTGAATGTATTCGTTTTGCACTTGATCTCCATTGTATCGGTAAAAATGCCCTGAAACAGCATAACGAAATTATCAAGGAAAACCTGGGTAAATCCAAAGGTCGGGTCGAATTAAAAATTTGTTCATCAAAGATGAATGGTAAAGAGTTTACTCTTGCCAGGCGTTATGGGGAAAGCGTTAGTATAAAAGATAAAAATAATATCATTTCACCTTTTTCTCCTGCTGATCTCTTACCGGAGATTGAATTGTATGGCCAAAACGAAATATATGAAATTGCTCAGGACGGAGAATCGCAGCGAAAACTGTTGACTCGTTTTCTGGAATCAGGGCAGACAGAGAGTGAAAGACAGATCAGAGATGTCGTGAAAGCCCTGGTCGAAAATAGAAACAGTCTTGTTGGAGCATCAGGCAAAGTAGCTTCCACAGAAGATGAATTGGCACTTTTACCAAAATTAGAAGAAGAGATTGATCAATTTAAAAGTATCGGGCTTGAAGATAAATTGAAAGTAGTCCCCTTGCTGGAAACTGAAAAGCGGTTATTGAAACGTATTTCTGATGAGGAGTTGGAAAACCTTGAAGATGCTTTTGCCGCAATTGTAGATGTTTTGCCTGATACCGTTTTTCTTAGTGACAAGGCGTTAGAGAATCTGCCTCATGCCGTGTTGTTACGACAAATAAAAACGGAACTGGAAAAACTGAAGACTGAAACTGAAGCTGTTTTGGCTGATTGGCATAAGAAGTTTTTCAGATCAAAGGTTGTTATCAATGTATCTGTAGAAGAACTAAATAATGATATCAAGGCTGAAGAAGAGAGGTTGGAAAAAACTTTTAAAGAGTTACCTGCCAGTGAAGGAAAGAGTGGGCGTGAAATTGGTCTTGAATTTCAGAACCTTTTAAAGAAGATTGAAAGGATTAAACCCAAACAGGCAATCTTCAAAACCCAAATAGCTGTTGTTGAGGCACTTGAACTGAAACGTAAGAGTTTTCTCGCTGAATTATCTGAACTCCGAGCTGAACGGTCGTCACAGTTTACACGGTCTCTTAAACGATTAAATAAAAAACTGAAAGGGAAACTAAAATTAAAGGTTAAACCTGAGGCTGACGGGCAGCCGGTGGTCGATTTTCTTCTGCAATGCGATTTGGAAGGTGTTGGAGCTAAACGGCTTGCCTGGATAAATGACAGAGATGACTTTTCTCCTGTAAAACTTGCGGAACTTATTCGATCCGGGGTAACGGCTCTAACCGGCAGTTCCTGGGGGATTACGCCTACTGTTGCAAACGCCCTGGTTAAGTTGACGTATGCACAGATTTTACAGTTAGAAGAACTGGAGCTGCCTGATATAGTCCGTATCGAGTTAAACATTGCCCATGAAGGAGGACAAAATTTTCGTCCTTTGCAAAAACTATCCACTGGTCAGCAATGTACAGCAATTTTACACCTTTTATTGCTGCAAAACAAAGATCCTCTCATTATGGATCAACCTGAAGACAATCTGGATAATGCCTTTATTGCTGACCGGATTGTTACGGAACTTCGTTCCGCAAAAATCAGCCGTCAATTTATCTTTGCAACCCATAATGCTAATATCCCGGTATTTGGCGATGCTGAATGGATCGGTGTTTTTGATTCATTTGAAGGTCAGGCTTATATGCCTGATGAATCCCAGGGAGCAGTTGATGTCCCGGCAGTCCGTGATAAAGCCGCTAATATTCTTGAAGGTGGGAAGACAGCTTTTAACCAGCGCAAAGTGAAGTACGGGTATTAAGAGGGAGATATGCTGAAAACAGAATTGTTAGAAATCATCGCCAATAGAGAAAATTCTGGTGTTGAATTCAAGCGAGATGATATTCGTCCTGTGCAATTAGCCAAAGAAATTGTGGCCATGGTTAATTTCCAGGGAGGGCGGGTATTGCTCGGCGTTGAAGACGATGGCACAATTTCCGGATTACAGCGAAAGAATAGTGAAGAATGGGTAATGAATGTTATTCGGGATAAAATTCATCCCCTAGTTCTTCCCTACTACGAAGAGGTACATCTGGGAGAGGATGTTTTTGTAGCGATTCTTACTTTTCCACAGGGCATATCTAAACCTTATGTCGTAAGAGATCGTGGTGAAGAGAGAATTTATATTCGGGTAGGTTCCACATCTCAATTAGCTACTCGAGAACAACAGATGCGTTTATTTGAAGTTGGCGGAATGCTGCACACAGAGACCTTGCCCGTAGCCAGAACAAATTCAAGTTCCCTTGATAAAGTTCGATTGGAAAATTATTTACAAGATATTATTCAAGATCCCGCAATCCCAAAAACCGATGAAGAATGGGAACTGCGCCTGGCTGGATTGGGTTTGTTGACTAAAGCAGGAGGATTCTGCACCGTTGCGGGCCTGGTTCTTTTTGGAAAACAACCTCGGCAATATTTTAAGCAGGCCGGTCTCCGTGTATTTGTCTTTAACGGTAAAGACAAAGAATATGAAGCTAAGTTGGATCTCATTTTGGATGCTCCACTGGTTGGCAGGTGGGATATTTCAGGAGCTGAAAAAAAATTAATTGATGAAGGTCTTATAGAAAAATTTCTTAACCGGCTTGAACCGTTTATAAGCAAAGAGCCTGGTGAGGTTGATGAATCTTTTCGCAGGGAAAGAGAGTGGTTATATCCATTTGATGTCGTGAGAGAGGTTTTAGTAAATGCCCTTGCGCACAGGGATTGGACCCGTTTTGTAGATATTGAAGTGGGTGTTTACTCTGATCGTATGGAGTTTATAAGTCCAGGGGCGTTGCAAAATTCCATGACCATTGAGAAGATGATTTCCGGGCAGCGTTCACCAAGAAATATTCTGATTATGGAGATCCTCAGGGACTATGGTTATGTTGATTACAGAGGCATGGGAATAAGGACAAAGGTTATTCCATTAATGAAGAAGTTTAATGATGTTGAACCAATATTTGAAGCGACTGAAGATTATCTGAAAACTGTTTTGTTAAGAAAGAAAGAGTAATCGTCTGTCCTGTTGCAGCCGCTGGAGCGGCATAACACGGTTAACCAGTGGCAAAACCCCTGTTTGCCTTCGCAAGCCATCCAGCACGATAAATGCCGCTTTTTCAGGTGACAGATATTAGTAACAACAGTAACATCAGGCATCGTAAATGGGTGTCAATTTTGTGTTCTGTAAATGAACAATTGTTTAAAGATGTTGAATTATGCGATGAGTGTATGGATTAAATAAAAAGGAGGGTAGATCAACATGAGAGTTTTAAAACCAGACCCAAATACTGATGACATGACAGAGCCGGGTGAAGAGGAACTTGCCATGTTGATTAAAGAAGCAGG
>DAOVTM010000455.1 GCA_030633145.1 Desulfobulbaceae bacterium | reverse complement strand
GTTGGCAAGGGTGCCGCCGTATTCCCTGGCAAAGGGAATGCCCTGAGCCACGCAATGATCCATGATGTTATTGGAGACCTGGGCCAGCCGATAGACATTGGCCTCTCGGGAGCGGAAATCTCCCCCCTTAATGGTATCGTAAAAGAGGCGGAAAATAGAGTCCCCGTCATTCTGGTAATTCTTGGCCGCATTAATCCCGCCCTGAGCCGCAATGGAGTGAGCACGGCGGGGGCTGTCCTGGATACAGAAGGAGAGTACATTATAGCCAAGCTCGGCCATGGAGGCGGCAGCAGAGGCACCAGCCAGTCCGGTTCCAACCACAATAACCGAATATTTGCGTTTATTGGCCGGGTTGACGAGCTTATTGTCAAAACGGCAGTTGTCCCATTTGTCGGCCAGGTCGCCCTGGGGTACTCTTGCGTTGAGCTGCATGGATTTCAGGTCTCTTAATATTAATGGAAACAGGCAAAGGTGAAAACAACAGCGAAAAAAAGAAAAGCCAGCAGCACACTGGTAAAGTAGTTGAACATGGAAATCAGGTTCTCATAGCGGGGATGATTCATTCCCAGGGATTGGAGCAGAGACCAGATACCGTGACTGATATGGAGGGTAATTCCGCAGATACCAATTATATAAAGTATCAGTAACAGCGGATTGCCCAGCACGATGCGTACGGTGTCGGCAACCGGTTGGCTGTGTTCAATAAATCGCACATTCAAGAGATGAATGAGGATAAAGAGCAGTACCACAACACCACTATAGGGCATGGTACGGGAACCCCAGGTGCGGCCTCCTGCTGACCTGGTGACTGCATAGCGGTCGGAACGAGCCTGCCAATTTTGCCAAAACAGGCTGACCGCAAAGGAGACATGCAGCAGAAAAATAGAGAGCAGGGTAATCTCAGCCAGGGGTACCAGAGGCCCCAGGGAGTGCAGATGATGGGCGTAGGAGATAAAGGCATCTCTGCCCAAAAAAATCGAACTGTTGCCGACTGCGTGAACAAAGAGGAAACTAACCAGCATAAGGCCGGTAACAGCCATGATATATTTCTTGCCGACAGAAGAGGTGCAGAATCGAATGAACCAGGACATGATTTTATTCCGGTTGAATCTATGGTATAAGAGTTATGAGTAGTGAGTTGTGAGTATTGAACAACTTACCTCTCTATGATAGGCAAAAACGAGTTGGAAAACAATGGCAAATCGTAAAAAAAATATTGAACAATATCCTTTCTATCTGCGATCCCATGAAAATGGCTTATTGTCCCGGCGGGTAAGGGAATCTGAACAAATGCTTGCCTCATGCAACCTTTGCCCGCGAAACTGTGGGGTAAACAGGCTGGATGGTGAACTCGGCTTCTGCCGGATCGGTTCCAAGGCGCGGGTGGCCTCTCATGGCCCTCATTTTGGTGAAGAATCGCCCTTGGTGGGCAATAGCGGTTCCGGGACTATTTTTTTTGCAGGCTGCAATCTCGGTTGCGTTTTTTGTCAAAATGAAGATATAAGCAATATCGACGATTGCGGTGATCATGCAGCCGAGGCCGTGTCTGCACAACAGTTGGCAGCAATGATGCTGGAGTTGCAGGAGCAGGGCTGCCTCAATATCAACCTGGTCACTCCCAGCCATGTAGTGCCGCAGATCCTGGCTGCCCTTGATATTGCAGCATCCCAGGGACTGCATCTGCCCTTGGTCTATAATTCCAGCGGCTATGACCGTGTCTCCACCCTGCAGCTGCTGGAAGGGATCGTGGATATCTATATGCCGGACTGTAAATTCATGGCGCATAAAACCGCTGCCCGTTATACTGGTGTTGCTGATTATCCGGTAATAATGCAGGCTGCGCTCTGTGAAATGGCTCGCCAGGTTGGTGACCTGGTGCTAAACGAAAACGGAATTGCTCTGCGGGGTCTGCTGGTACGCCACCTGGTCATGCCCGGTTGCCTGGCAGACACGGAAAGAGTGGTCACCTTTCTTGCGGAAGAAATATCAAAAGACACCTGGATCAATATCATGGATCAATACCGCCCCTGTTTTCGGGCTGATGAGTTTGCAGAGATTAACCGCCCCCTCAACCGATCTGAACACGAACAGGGGATGCAGATGGCTTGTGATGCAGGGCTGCATCGTTTTGATGAAAGAGATATGGAACGAATGATACGATTATTGCTCTCTCAAAAATAAAGGTACAACAGAGATGAAAAATACCAGCGGAAAAAGCAGCCGTTTTTTTATTGTCTCCCCCTGGCTGCTGGCAGCGGCAACAGCACTGTTGATCTTTATTGTCCTCACCTTTACCCTCAACAATATGCAGCGAGAAAAAGAGCTGATGACCAGGGGCATGGTACAGAAGGGTGCCACCCTGATGCGGGTCACCGGTTCAGGAGCCCGTTCAGCGCAGATGTCTGATCTGCGCCACGGTATCCGACGTGGCAACAGGTGGCAGGAGTATATTCAGCGCGTCATCAGCCACCTTTCAGAAGACCCGGAAGTACATTTTTTGCTGCTCATGGATGACCACAACCGGATTATTGCCCACAGTGACAGTGAAAAAATCGGCAACCTGGCTGCACAATTAAAAGACGACCTGACACCTTCGAACAGGTTACAGAAAAATAACAAGAATCGTCCTGAGTTGACTTTTCGGATTGATGAATACGGTGAGTACGGCAGGATATTTCTTATCAGCCGTCCCTTTCTCCCCTTTCAGCCACCCATGGCACTCCATCGGATGCACCAGCACGACTGCGAAGAGGGTGAACCCTGCCCATCCCTGCCCGATCCCATGCGGATAAAGCGAAATCGATTCAAAAACATGCGCCAGAATGGGCAGGGTAAAGAACTCTATACTGTTGTGATCGGTCTGGACATGGAGAAGTATGATAAATCCCTGCAACGCCTTCGTTTCCAGGCAATTATGCTCTCCCTGACCATGCTGCTGGTCGGTGTCGGCGGCTGGCTCTCTCTGGCCGCTGTTCAGGGGTATCGGGTC
>DAOVTM010000116.1 GCA_030633145.1 Desulfobulbaceae bacterium | reverse complement strand
AGGCACCCGTACCGAACTGAAAAACATGAACTCGTTTAAAAATGTCCAGCTAGCTCTGGAGTTTGAGGAACGGAGGCAGCGGGATGTACTATTGGACGGCGGATCCGTGACCCAGGAGACCCTGCTCTGGAATCCAGACACAAGCCGTACCCAGTCCATGCGCGGCAAGGAAGAGGCTCACGATTACCGTTATTTTCCCGACCCTGACCTGGTACCGGTGGTCATTGATGAGGAGTGGATTGAGCGGGTGCGGGGCAACCTGCCCGAGATGCCGGAAGCGCGGCTAACACGGTTTATGGAGGAGTTGAAACTATCCAGGGACGATGCCGCCATCCTCACTTCCTCACGGGAACTGGCTGATTTTTTTGAGGCTGTTTGCGCAGAGTTCAATAACCCAAAAAAGGCGGGTAACTTCATCACTACTGAGCTGTTGCGCGAATTCGGCCCGGAACAAATAGGTGACTGTCGGATAACAGCCCCGCAACTGGCAGCCCTGCTGGGTATGGTGGAAAAAGGGACTATTTC
Organism: Desulfobulbaceae bacterium; assembly: GCA_030633145.1. Classification (GTDB taxonomy): domain Bacteria; phylum Desulfobacterota; class Desulfobulbia; order Desulfobulbales; family Desulfobulbaceae; genus DAOVTM01. Next base: position 9,547 of record DAOVTM010000116.1, on the reverse strand, counting down.
CGGTAAGATTGCCAAGACCGTGTTTGCTGAAATGCTAACCTCTGGCCATGACCCTGAAAAAATCGTCAAGGAAAAGGGGCTGGTGCAGATGAGTGATGAGGGTGAGTTGGTTGCCATGGTTCGTGAAATCATTGAGGCCAATCCAGAACAGGCTCAGCAGTTCCGAGACGGCAAGAGCAAGGTAATCGGTTTTTTTGTCGGTCAGTTGATGCAGAAGACCAGGGGTAAGGCCAATCCGCAGCTTGCCAATAAGTTGTTTGCGCAGGAGTTGGCTTAGCTTTCAGCGGAGGGTGTGCTGTGCGCACCTTCAATAGGATGGTGTAGGATTTGGAAAAAAAGGACTGGCAAAAAAAAGGGAAAGGCCACCGGCAGCGGCTGCGGGACAAGTTCCTTGAACAGGGCATGGATTCCCTCTCCGATGCCGAAGCCATTGAACTGCTCCTGACCTTTGGTACCCCCCGTTCCGACTGCAAAGAGGCTGCCCGACTAGCTCTGGAAAAATTCGGTTCCCTGCCCGGGGTACTGGATGCCCATCCTGCGACCCTGGAAAAAATCAATGGCATTGGCCCGAAAAATGTTATCGCCCTTCAGTTTATCCAGGGGATTGCCAGCCGCTACCTGCATCAACGCATCAGAAAGAAAAATTACATGAACTCCTCCAAAGATGTGGCTGATTACCTCATCCACGCCATGCGCGGTCTCAAGCATGAGGTGTTCATGGTGGTCTATCTTGATGCCTCCCACGCAGTCATTGACAGCGAGATCCTCTCCAAGGGTACTATCACGGTAAACACGGTCTATCCCCGTGAACTGATTAAACGGGCCATCAAATATCATGCCGGAGCTTTAATCATTGCCCATAACCATCCCTCGGGCAGTCTGCAGCCCTCAAGCCAGGATATTCAGTTGACCAAAACCCTGTCTCTTGTCTGCTCCTTCATGCACATCAACCTGCTGGATCACCTTATCATTGGCGACGGCGATACTGCCTACAGTTTTGCCGATCACGGCAAAATGGCATCCATCCGTAATGAGTGTACGGAGCTGCGTTCCCAGCTTGGCTGACTCTGCAACGAACACTCTCCCCAGCGGACTGGGCCTTTATATCCATGTCCCCTTTTGTCTGCAAAAATGTCTTTATTGCAGCTTTTACTCTGTCACAAATCAACCTGATCTCTATAATCGTTATGCGGCTGCGGTGAAAGAACAGATACTCCGCTTTGCAGAACGCAGCGATATTCAGGCACAGCAGGTACACACCATTTTTTTTGGCGGCGGCACCCCGTCCATCCTGGGGTCGGATCTGCTCACCCGCCTTCTGAAGAACTGTTTTCTGAACTTTGACTGCGCACCCGGCCTGGAGACCTCGCTTGAGGTCAACCCTGCCACTGTTGACCAGGCTGCCCTGCATGAGTTGCGCCGGGCAGGATTTAACCGGATCTCCATTGGGGTTCAGTCCTTTGATGACCGAGAATTAGAGGTGCTGGGTCGGGTTCATTCTGCTGCCGATGGAATCCGTACCGTGCAGATGGCTCGCCGGGCCGGTTTCAGCAACATCAATCTGGATCTGATGTATGGTCTGCCCGATCAGGACAAACACAAATGGCAGGAGAGCCTGCAACAGGCTCTGTCCCTGCAACCGGAACACCTCTCCCTCTATGAGTTGACCATGGAAGGAAATACCCCTTTCGCCCAGAGATACGACAGGGGAGAGCTACGCCTGCCTGAGGAGGAGGTAGTTCTTGCAATGGTTGCTACAACCGAAGAGATGGTAACAGCGGCAGGTCTTCACCGCTATGAAATCTCCAATTATGCCAGACCAGACCGAAAATGTTCCCATAATATAAATTACTGGCATAACGCTTCCTGGCTGGGGCTGGGTCCGGGTGCTGTCTCGTCCCTCAACGGTTGCAAGATAAAAACTATTAGCGATGTGGAATGTTTCTGTCAACCCGGAGCAAATAAAGAGGAGCGAGAAACCCTGGACAACGAGGCCGCCTTCCGGGAAACCGTGGTCATGGGGCTGCGTATGATTGGTGGGATTGGCTTAGAGGAGCTGGAAAAACGGTTTGCAATCAACGCAATAAGCTATTACGGGACTACCCTTGACCGGCTCATTGCGCATAACCTTGTCACTATTGAAGAGGGAAGGCTTCGCCTCACCGGTCAGGGGCTGCTGCTGGCCAATACGGTTATGGCCGAATTGGTGTGAAGCCGCCTAGTCAGCCTTATAATCGACCTTAATCGGTCTTAGTAGGCTCTACGGGCTTTTCAGCCGGAGCCTGTGGTGGTTCATCGTTATCCGCCTTTGTTTTCTCTGCGTCCTCTTTGGGAATAATAACGGCATAACTGTCTTCCGCTGCCTGCTCTGCCGCCTCGTAGAACATCATTTCAGCCATCGGAGTATGGCTGCCGCTGCCCCTGTCTTCATTACTCCCTCCTTTACAGAGTCCACTGCTGGCTCCAAAGAGACTGAGGGCAAAAAGAAAAGAAAAAATTGGGATAAGTACTTTCATGGGTGCATACCTTGTATAATTTATTGTAGTCTGATCGTATCAATAATGAGAGACACCATACCATATCTCCGAGCGGCAGGATAGGATTTTCCAGACTTCTACCTGCATATCTGAAATACAAACGCTCTTTTCCGTTGAAAGGTTCATTTAAAAGACTTATTGTCAACTTGATGAAGAGGTCATTTTATAAATTACGGAGGTGAGTATGACTACTACACCTGTTTTTTATGCGGTTCCCGCCCAGGCTTATGAGTTGCTGCTGGACAGGCTGGAAGATATGGAATTGGCTGCGATTGTAAAAGAGCGAGCCAATCAACCTGAGATCGAAGTCGATATTAATGACCTGTAAACTGGTTTTAAAACGTGACGCAAAAAAGGAATGGGACAAGCTGGATCAGACCGTTCGTTCCATCTTTGCAAAAAAATTGAAAGAGCATCTGCAGCAGCCTTGTGTGGAACAATATCGGCAGGGTACCTACGGGATGGCTCCATGCAGACGAGTGCAATACAAAAACGTGAGATAGTAAAAAAATGAACATCGAACGTCAAACGTCCAACGTCCAATTTTGAACAAAAAAAACTCCTTCTGCTGAAGAAAACAGATAACCTCTTGAAATAATATTATTTTCCGGAGCGGTGTCGTATTTAATTCATTCGACGTTCGATGTTGGACGTTCGATGTTCGATGTTCAACCATGCTATTTGAACATAAAACAACTTTATCGAAAGCATTCTCACTTTTTTGTATTGCACCCCATGCAGACCGCAAAACAAAACCTTATAAACAGCATTTTCCCTCTGCTGCTGGCCCTGATCATCGGCGGGCTGGCAGGGCTTGGTGCTGTTGTCTTCCGCTGGCTGATCGGCTTTGAGATTGATCTGCTCTGGCAGAGAGAAGGATCCTTTCTGGAGCAATACCAGCAGGCCGCAGTCTGGCTCAGGTTTGCCGCCCCTATCCTTGCCGGTCTAATCTTGGGGCCAATCCTGTTTTACCTGGCCCCGGAGGTCAAGGGGCCGGGCGTACCAGAGGTGATGGCCGCTCTCGCTCTGCGGGATGGAGTGATCCGCCACCGGGTCACCGCAGTCAAGAGTCTTGCTACTGCCACCTTTATCGCTGCTGGCTGTTCCGTGGGACGGGAGGGACCCATTGTTCAGATCGGTGCCTCCATCGGTTCTTCCCTGACCCAGTTGTTCCGGCTGGGTCCTAATCACCGTCGCCTGGCCGTTGCCTGTGGGGCTGCCGCTGGTATTGCCGCCACCTTTGAGGCCCCCATTGCCGGAACCCTGTTTGCGGTGGAGATCCTTCTCTTTGACCTTGAGGTTGCCTCCCTCTCCAATATCGTGGTGGCAGCGGTCACCGGCACTGTGGTTTCCAGGGCATTCTGGGGCAATGAGGTTGTCTTTGATATCCCCTTTTTCACCCTCAACCATCCGGCGGAGCTGCTCCTCTACTTTGCCCTGGGCATTGCAGCAGGTCTGTTCAGCCTCTTGTTTATGTCTGCTGTCTTTGGTCTGAGCCGCCTGCTTGAACGGATGCGTATTCCCGGTTGGCTGACCCCAGCTCTGGGTGGACTGATGGTCGCCATTGTCGGACTGTTCCAGCCTCAGGCTCTGGGGGTCGGTTATGAGACCATCCAGTCCTTTCTGGCTGGAAAGGTAGTATTTTTTACCGCCTTTCTCTTTCTTATTGGCAAACTCATCACCACCAGCAGTTGTACTGGTTCCGGGATGAGCGGCGGTATCTTTGCCCCTTCCCTGTTTCTCGGTGCGGCTCTGGGAACGGTCTTCGGTTGCCTGGCTCAGATAGTCTGGCCGGGTACCTCCCTGTCCCCGCCCCATTACGCCTTAGTTGGTATGGGAGCCGTGGTTGCCGGAACCACCCTGGCTCCGATCACCGCAATCATGACCATCTTTGAGCTGACCTATAATTACGAGATCGTTTTGCCGTTGATGACGGCCTGTATTCCAGCCATTATCGTAGTACGCCTCCTGCACGGTTACTCTATTTATGAGACCAAACTCCTGAACCAGGGGATTCGCATTGTCCGTGGGCATGATGCAAACCGGCTGCGTAACATGAAGGTACGCCAGTATGTCTGCCGTCAATTTGAACCGCTGCGCACCCGCACCCCGTTCCATGACCTGGTACAGCAAATTCTGACCAGTTCCTTTCCTCATTTTGTTGTCTTGGACGAACACGATAAGCTGACCGGGGTGTTGACGCTGCGCGATGTGCGCCAGCAGCTCGCCGATCCCGAATACACCGGGGAGGGAGTGGTGGCCGCCGACCTGATGCAGAGTGAGGTGATTACAGTGAATGAAGATCAGAATCTTGAAGAGGCATTTCACCTCTTTGGCAGCCGCAGGATTACCTTTCTGCCGGTGATGAGTGAAAGTGGTGACAACCGGGTAGTGGGTTGTTTGAAAAGAGAAGATCTGATTACCGCTTATGATCAGCATATCTTGCAGGATCAGGTCAAGCCCTCGGCTCGCTGGATCTGCAAGGTCAGATGACAAAAAGCGGAAATCAGAAGCTGAAAACAGCAAACTCACGCAGGTTATATTCTGGCCTGGCACTTTTTTTACGCCATGTATGAGTTCGTTCGGCAAAGGTTATCGAGCCGATCTCCCGTTCCCACTCCACCCACAGTTCCTTGAATTGTATGGCAAACATCTCCACCTGGAAGATACCGTCCATCGTCTAAGACGATCATGGGCGGTGTGAAATGGGCATGGTAATAGTCAGGGAAATTTGATATACTATTAGTCATAGTAAGTATTCCCGGTAACAAGGAGTGCATCAGGCTGAAAAAAATTGATATTGGAAAATTGAGGACAGATTGTTGATAAAAAAACGAATCAAAGAAGAGTATGCGGCCAAACAGTAAAGGAGAAAAATGCTTGAGCAACTGAAATTCAAAGATGTTGGCCCGGCACCAATGCTCGACATCGCATTCCGAAAGAGGATTAACTTCCTCGCAGGCGATAATGGCCTGGGCAAGAGCTTCATCCTGGACGCAGCCTGGTGGTCACTTACCCGGACATGGGCTCGTCAGATCCTCAGACCGCATCGGCCACCGTCTCAACCACAGATTGCATATCGCTACGGAACACAAACCGGCGGCAAGTTCGAATATGTGAGCGAATTTGACCGCGAAAGTGAAAGTTGGTCATTAAAAAAAGGACGACCGCCGATTTCCGGCCTTGTTCTCTATGCCCAAGTTGATGGCGGTTTTTCCATATGGGATCCAGCCCGCAACTATTGGAAATCAGAAAATACAGAGCGTCAGCCAGCCTATCTCTTTTCAGCCAAAGAGGTCTGGAACGGGTTACCCCTTGACAAACCGGTCAAGTACTGCAATGGCCTTATTGCCGACTGGGCGAGTTGGCAACTGGAGAATGGGCAGCCATTCAAGCAGTTATGCAGCGTACTCACGGCTCTGTCTCCTTCACGCAAAGAATCACTGGAGCCGGGAGAGCTGGTCAAGGTCTCGTTGGGTGACGCACGTAAGCACCCCACTATCAAAATGCCTTATGGACTGGATGTTCCGCTGATTTATGCTTCCGCAGGCATCCGCCGTATAGTATCGCTTGCTTACCTGCTGGTCTGGACATGGCAGGAACATCTTGCGTCTGCCGACCTGCGAGGGGAACCACCGGCTCGTGAGATTGTTTTCTTAATAGATGAAATCGAAGCTCACCTGCATCCTCAATGGCAGCGAACTATTGTCCCGGCCTTGCTTGATGTCATGGAGGCTCTCACTGAGCAGCATGATGTTGGCGTACAGCTTATCATCGCTACCCATTCGCCACTGGTTCTCGCTTCTGTGGAATCTCGTTTTGACGAAGAAAAGGATGCCGTCTGGGAACTGGATCTAAACAAAGACAAGGTTGAACTTCGTGAGTTTCCATGGACACGGCGAGGTGATGCCAACGCCTGGTTGACTTCGTCCGTCTTCGACTTAAAAGAACCGAGATCCATTGAGGCCGAGACAGCGATTACCCAGGCTCTCGAACTTCTTAAACAAGATGTCCCGACTGCCGATCAAATTGAGAATGTCGATCAGGCATTGCGGGCTTCATTGAGCGATGTGGATCGTTTTTGGCTGCGATGGTCACAGTATCGACGTTCTATGGGACAGTCAGATGATTAACGTCGTACCGGCTGCTGAACCAGTTACGTTTGATGTTGCGGTTCGCCGCCCCGGTTTGCGGGCTATCGCTGAGATGGTCGGCAAGCAACCTTTGTACCCGAGGACTGGCGGAAAATCATTTAAACAGCGAAAACGAGCAGCTATGCAGCCTGACGGAACAGAGCTTCAAGTCAACATCATTCAGGAGGTGGAGTTGCCTTCCTCCATGTTTCCAACCTATTGGGGCAGAGCTGTGGATGACATGATGGTTCTCTACAACGATATCTGTGCCTATTCGTGTTTTCGAATCCATCCAGTTACCGGGGGTCGATCAGTGGATCATTTGGCTCCTAAGTCTCAGGATTGGGATCGGGTTTATGAATGGGATAACTATCGCCTCGCATCTACAATGCTCAATTCCCGCAAGAATAAGTTCGGTGACGTGCTTGATCCTTTTGATGTTCAGAACGGGTGGTTTGTGCTTGAACTTGTCGGTTTCCAGGTACGTCCGGCAAAAGGGCTTGACCAACTCATCCGCACACAGGTTCAGAATACTATCGACAGATTGGGATTAGATGATTTTCGGAGCAGCAGGGAACGTGACGCTGAGAACTATTGGACGGGCAAGGTTTCTTTTGATCTGTTGATGGAGGAATCACCGTTCGTTGCCATGGAATTGCGTCGTCAAAATCGGATGCGTGAAGGAGATAGCTGAAAGGCACCATTCTTTTCAGGGATAGAGGGAGAGGAGAAGCCGATGAAATCTATCTGGATAACCATGACTACAGGTGATGGGGTAAATAAATGATTATTACACAGCGTAAACCAGTAAGTATCGGTGAAATGATAACAGAAGAATATCTAAAGCCTTTGAAAATCACCCAAGGGCAACTTGCCCAGACGATGGGAGCCAGTCGCAGAACTGTTAATGAGCTTTGCACAGGGAAACGGTCTGTTACCGTTGACACCGCATTGATGCTCGCAAAAGTTTTTGAAAACACACCAGATTTCTGGCTGAATATGCAAAGGCGCATTGATATCTGGTCAGTGCTGCACACGCCTGAAAGAAAGGCTCGGATTGACAAGGCCAAACCTGTTCGGGAGATATTTGCTTGAAGTCGGCTGGTTGAGCGAGAAATTGAGACCTCCCCAATTCTGTATATTTTTTTGAGGTTGTACATGGAAAATGTAATTCAAATTGAATGTCCTTCGGAACTCCTGCTGGGGCTCCATGTCAATGTGGAAAACCTGGCGGATATCGTGAAGCTTGAGGCGGCGATTTCCCTCTTTAACAAGGGGAAAATTTCGTATGGAATGGCGGCAAAATGGCTTGACATCCCCAGAGTATCTTTTCTTTTCAAGGCCTTGGAACAAGGCGGTGTGTTGCTTGAAGATTCGGTCAATGATTTTCGTCGGGAAACAAAGTCGCTATGATTGTATTTTCCAATACCACCCCTTTTATTGCCTTATCTTCCATTGATAAGCTTGACTTGCTGCCCCTATTATTTTCAGAACTATGTGTCGTGCCGGAAGTCGTAGAAGAATGTAGTGTCGGCGGTTCTGTGGAGGTGCCTGATCTATCCGGCCTGCCGTGGATAAATGTTGTACCATCGACTGCATATATCCATAGCCATTTTCTTTTAGAACTCGACAAGGGAGAGAAATATACCATACATGCGGCATGTACATCGAAGGCTAACCTGGTGATAATAGATGAGAAAATTGGCCGGAATATAGCTGAATATATGGGTCTTTCTGTTATCGGCCACCTTGGGGGTTTTGTTAAATGCCAAACAAAAAGGTCTGATTGAATCATTTTCAGATTGCGTGAAGGACATGCAAAAAAATGGTTTGTACTATCATCCACTGCTTATTGAAAAGTTGATTGCTGAGTGCGGTGAGTAGGTGAGTAACAGATAAGGGGTAAATAGCATGCCGAAACGTAATGCCTCCTGCCCTTGTGGCAGCGGCAAAAAGTATAAACATTGTTGCGGAAGTCTCTCCCGAAAACCGAAAAGATCAATAGCTCAGGAATATCAACAAGATGTAGCATTAATTAAAAAAGGAAGTGTATCTGCTGCCCTATCTGCCTTTGATCGAGTTTTGGAACTTGATCCAAACTATATCAATGCTTGCCACGGAAGGGGCAATGCGCTATACGGCCTTGGTGATATGGTCAATGCCCAGGCAAGCCATCAACGGTTTTGCTATCTTGGTAGTGGCGAAATATGGGGTGTCAGCAGGCATATTCTCAAACTCTGCGAAGAAAGTTATGATGCACCCCTGCTCATAGCCTGTCTTTTTACAGAACAACCTCGCTTTTTCAGCTACGTCTCTTTAATTCAATACTATACCAATGCTCACCAGCAATATTCGGATGCCTTTACCCTCCTGCGCAGCGCAGAGGCGAGAGCCAGCAAAGGAGATAACCATAACATGCGCATTGCCGGTCTGCTCAAGTTGTATCTTGGCGACCCGCCCGGATCACTGGAACATTGGTATCCTTTGGTCGCTCACAGACCGGATGATGTCATGGCTCATTGCTATTGCCTCACCGCACTGCATGGTTTTATTGAACCGGCAGAGTCAGAAAGTGCAATTGCTCTGGCAGTGTATATATTCGGCTTTGGTTTTAAACTATATTTTCAATATGTTACCAAAATTTCCAAAAGCCGAATATATACCTGGCAGTTGCGGAAAAGGTAATGGAAAAGAACACTCTGCTCAGGGAAGAACTCTATTATGCCGGTCGCATATTTCAGCTTGTCGGTAGTAAAAAGAATGCCCTGGCATGTTTCCAGCGAGCCGCTGAAATGGATCATAAGTACTAATGCACAATTAATCTAACATTTTTCCTCTGGTTCCCACGCTCCTGCGTGGGAACTATGAATGACCGCT
>DAOVTM010000158.1 GCA_030633145.1 Desulfobulbaceae bacterium | reverse complement strand
TCGCTGGCCGCCTCAAAGTCACACGGGAAGAATTACCAACAGGTTGCAGAACTGGTAGCAGCGGGTAAAGCTGAAGCCGCCACTGCCCAGCAGACTGCTATACTGACCCTGATTGATTCCGCTGCAGAGCTTCTTGCCGGTAGAGAAGGAGAAGTGGTTGATACTATTCTACAGCAGCTGGCTGAGGGACTCGAACAGGCAGATGATCCTGCTGCACTCGTTGATGCGGTAACTCATTATACCTCTTGGCTAAAAGAGTTCTTTGCAGCAGGAGTACCAGCATCTGAACCTGTTGATGTTCGCCCCTCAAGAGATGAAGATGCGGCTGATCAGGAGGTCATTGGTCAGGTTCATGCCGGATTTTCTCGCTTACGAGACTCTATCAAGGAAGAGTTTCTGACTATTCGACGTGAGCTGGAAAGCCAGAAGCCAGAAGGCAGAAACCAGAGGACAGAAACGCAGTAGGTGTGTGTATGGTTGTGGTGCGGTGAAGGGCTCTGCCTTACGGACTCTTATTTTTGTGCGTTTGAGCGGCTCGCAGCAGCCCAGCAGCCCATTCCGGCGTTCCAGAGGCAAGAACATGGGTATAGAGTGCCAGGACGTTCTTTTTTTGCAGACCGTCCCTTTTTTCCATAAACCCGGTTCCCCGCTCCATGTGCAGGGTCAGTTCTTCTGAACTGCCTTCCCATTGGTCAACAGTAGAGTAACGAAATTCATGCCCCTTTATCCTGGTACCAACCGGGTAAAAGGGGTTTTCTTTTTCTGCGATAAAGATGGAATAACCGTGCGCCTGTGGTTTTGTGGACATCCCAAAGGTTATCGGAAAAAACCCGCTTAGAGGATATTCCTTTCCATCCAGGACAATCCCCCTGCCCAAAAAAATCAGGCCGCCGCATTCCGCATAGACAGGTAGTCCCTGTTCGGCCTGTTCCCGTACAGAGGCACGGAACGTTGCATTGGCTGCCAGTTCGCGGACACTGGTTTCCGGGAATCCGCCGCCGATGTAGAGTGCATCCAACCCTTCTGGTAAGGTCTCTGCGGTCAGAGCGTTAATCATTACCAACTCTGCCCCGCCACTACGTAAAGCGTCGAGGTTTTCCTGGTATTAAAACTGAAAGGCCGCATCCCGGAGGATGCCGATGGTCACTTTACGATCAACAGTTACCACTGTTTGTTGACATTTTTCCAGCTGATGCTCTGCCATGAGATCACAAATTCGATCCAGGTCAAAATGGGTCTCGGCGAGTTGACTGAGACGATCCACAGTGTGCTGCGCACCTCTGTACTCCTGGTGCGGGGTCACGCCTAGGTGGCGCATGGGAAAGATGTCCTCCTTCACTCGCGGCACAATACCCACTACCGGAATCCCGGTATAGAGTTTCACAGATTGCGTTACTATCCTTTCATGACGGGGAGTAGCAATCTGGTTGAGAATAACCCCGGCAATGTGAATCCGCTTGTCCAGTTCACGGCAGCCAAGAACCTGAGCAGCCACGGTACGGGTGGTCTTGCTACAGTTGACGACCAGCAGAACCGGCAGACCCAACTGCAGGGCAAGATCGGCTGTGGAAAAACCGCCTTCCGGGTTGACTCCGTCATACAGCCCACGATTGCCCTCAATAATGGCAACATCAGCCCCCATACCGTGCTCATTGAATGAATCAGCAATGACTTCCGCTGGCATCAGATAGGGATCGAGGTTATAGCAGGGAACCCCGGCAGCTGCGGTCATCCAGCCAGCATCAATATAATCCGGTCCCTTTTTAAAGGGTACGACCTGTAATCCCCTGTTACGCAGGGCTGCGATCAGGCCGACAGAGACGACAGACTTACCGGAGCCGCCGCTCATCCCGGCAACTATAATGGTTCTTGTCGTTTTCAGAACTTCCGCCATTGTATTAGGTTCTGTTGCCATGATGCTCTTTGTCAAACTCCTGCCAGAGCTGCTGATACATATCGTTCATCTGCTCTTCAAGCCTCTGCTGATACTCCGCAACCAGTTTTGAAGTGATTTTTTTATCAACATAGATCAAATCGCCATACTGGAGGATCATGGGAGAAAATGGCATGGGCATGACAGTCTGATCCCAGGAACGAAAGGCCTTATACCGTTTCACGGCCCAGACAATGGGCATGATGGGAGAACCTGATTTGGCTGCCAGCATGATTGCGCCCGGCTGTACCTTGAGAGGGGGTCCCTGGGAACCGTCCGCAACAATGCCTGCATTCTTTCCCTTTTGGACATGGTTAATCAATCCCTTGAGTGCCCTGACCCCGAAGCGGTTGGCAGAACCACGCACCGTCTCAAAGCCCAGTAACTCTGCCACCCGGGCAATGTATTCACCATCCTTACTGGCACTGACCATGGCTACCCCTGGATACTGGCGGAGATGGTAGAGCATATAAAAAACCGAATAATGCCAGAAAGGCACCACCGCAGATCCCTGAGCCAATACCTTTTCCAAATTTTCCCGACCCCGGATTTCCAGGGGGCAGGAGCCAAACCAGAGCCGAGTCAGGCCGACATAGAGTCGGGGAACAACGGCCAGGGATGTTTTGTAGAGTAAATCAGCCAACTTCAAGCTCCATCATTTTTTGTTTAACCCTTCAATCTTGTATAATTTCTCACCACAAAGATAAACAAAATCAGATATCCTTTATGGTCATAATACTTTCCTTTAATCAGGGATAGTATGAAAGCGATTCAACCAACCTCAAGTTCCAACATTTTGAGTTCCTGTATCTGATCCCGCAAAGCTGCGGCCTCCTCAAAGGCCAGTTTATCTGCGGCCTCCTGCATCTGTTTCTCCAGTGCCTGTACATCTTTCTGGATATCAGCAACAGAGTGATAGACTATTTCCGCTTCCGCTGCCCGCAGTACCCCTGCGTCATCGGCCTCTTCACCATATCCGTTCCAGCCAGATGCCTTGAGGTGGTTTGCCATGGCATCCTTGATCTCGGAGACGATGGTACGGGGGATGATACCATGTTTTTCATTAAACTCCTGCTGAATTTTACGCCGCCGCTCAGTTTCATCAAGGGTATAACGCATGGATTTGGTAATTTTGTCTGCGTAAAGAATCACCCTACCTTCAGCATTGCGAGCGGCCCGACCGCAGGTCTGAACCAGGGAACGCTTTGAGCGAAGAAAGCCCTCCTTATCCGCATCCAGGATCGCCACCAGGGAGACCTCCGGGATATCCAGCCCCTCACGCAGGAGATTGATGCCCACCAGCACGTTATAGACCCCCTGACGCAGTTCCCGGATCAGTTCCACCCGCTCCAGGGTTACAATGTCTGAGTGAAGGTAGCGTACATTGACCCCAGCCTCTTCATAGTATTCGGTCAGATCCTCGGCCATCCGTTTAGTCAGGGTAGTGACCAGCACAGCCTCATTCCGTTCTGTGCAGGCTCGAATCTCCTCCAGGAGATCATCCACCTGGCTGGTTGCCGGTCGTACCTCAATCCACGGGTCAAGCAGTCCGGTGGGCCGGATGAGCTGTTCAACAATCTGCCCCTTGCCATGTTCAAGTTCATAAGGGCCTGGGGTAGCGGACACATATACAGCCTGATTAACCCGCTGCTCAAACTCATCAAAACGGAGGGGCCGGTTGTCCAGAGCCGAGGGGAGGCGAAAGCCAAACTCCACCAGGGTCGTTTTGCGAGAACGATCCCCGTTATACATCCCTCCTATCTGGGAGATACCGATATGGGATTCATCGATGATAGTGATATAGTTATCCGGAAAATACTCCAGCAGGTTGGGGGGCGGGGCTCCCGGCTGTTTGCCGGTCAGGTGGCGGCTGTAATTCTCTATACCGTTGCAGTAGCCGAGCTCTTCGATCATCTCCAGATCAAAGCGGGTACGCTGATCCAGCCGTTGAGCCTCAACCAGCCGATTTTGCTCGTACAGCTCTTCCAGCCGCTCCCGTAACTCCTCCTTGATGGTACGCATGGCTCGTTGGAGATTTTCCTTGCCAGTGACAAAATGGGAGGAGGGAAAGATGGTCAGTTCATCCACATCCTCCAAAACCACACCGCGCAGGGGATCGATGATAGAAATCGCATCAACTGTATCACCAAAAAATTCCACCCGCACGGCCCGCTCCTCCTCATAGACCGGAAAGATGTCAATCACGTCCCCCCGCACCCGAAAGGTACCCCGGTGAAAGGAGAGATCGTTGCGCTCGTAGAGCATGAAGACCAGCCGCCGCTGCACATCTTCCATGGGATACTCTTCATCCCGTTGCAGCTGAAGGTGCATGTTCTTATACTCATCCGGCGAACCAAGGCCGTAAATACAGGAGACTGAGGCTACAATCAGGACATCATCACGGGTCAGTAGAGCCCGAGTCGCAGAATGGCGCATCTTATCAATGGCATCGTTGACCGAAGAGTCTTTTTCAATATAGGTGTCTGAGGCCGGGATATAGGCCTCGGGCTGATAGTAATCGTAGTAGGAGACAAAATATTCCACTGCGTTATGGGGAAACAGCTCCTTGAATTCGGCAAACAACTGGGCTGCCAGGGTCTTGTTCGGGGCCAGAACCAAGGCGGGACGGTTGACCCGGTCAATGACCTGAGCCATGGTAAAAGTCTTGCCGGAGCCGGTAACACCCAGCAGCACCTGATGCCGGACTCCTTTATCCAGTCCCTCGACAATCTTGTCAATAGCCCGGGGTTGATCACCGGAGGGAGTAAAAGCGGAAACGAGTTGAAAGGGCTGCTCGCTGTGCATGATGGATTAACCGGTCTTATCGGATCTGATCTGGGAAATCTGTTCGGAAATCAGTCCCAGCATAAAGATCATCAAGCCGCTGCTGAAGAGCAGAGCCGACATGTTAGTGAACCTGTGAGCTGTTATAAATGTATAGATATAAAAGGATAAACCCATTCCGAAAAGCAGCAGGCTGAGGGGTACAAAGATCCGCAAGGGAGAAAACAGGGTCGCAATTTTGAGAATAATCAGAAAAAAACGGCTGCCATCTCTGGCAATCCGTATTTTACTCTTCCCCTGACGGGCAAGGGTCTGAATTGGCACGTACTGAACGCTCAGGCCGCTGCGGAGGTAGGCCATGGTAATGGTTGAAGGGTACGAAAAGGTGTTGGGCAGGAGATAGATATACTGTTTTGCCGTTTTGGTTCGCACCAGACGAAACCCAGAGGTCAGATCCTGCACCGGAAAGGAGGTTACATAGGAGGCCAGCCAGTTATACAGTTGATTGGCAATATCCCGGTGCAGAGCGGTCTTTGATTTGCTGTTCCTTGCTCCAACAACCATGTCAAAATCATCTTTATGGGCGAGCAGTTGAGCAATATCCTCAGGACGATGCTGGCCGTCTCCGTCCATCATCACGACCCATTCACCCCCTGCTCGCCGCAGGCCGCTTTTTATGGCTGCGCCGTTGCCTATATTATAGGGATGAGAGAATACCTCTGCCCCGGCATCCATGGCTGCCTGCCGGGTTCCATCACTGGAGCCGTCATCTATGACCAGAACTTCAAAGTCAGGATGGAGCAACAGGATCTGCTGTACCGTGTCTCCAATGGCCTCTTCTTCATTAAAGGCAGGCAGTAATACGGTAACTCCGCTCATCCTTCCAAGGCAGCCAGAGCCATTTTAATCCGCTCCATACCCTCTTTGATGACCTCCATGGAGGTGGCAAAGGAAAAGCGGACAAATTCGTCCGAACCAAAGGCGGCACCCGGCACCGAGGCAACCTTGGCCTCGTCCAGGAAATAATCGGACATTGCCACAGAGTCGTTGATCTGCTTTCCCTTAAATGACTTACCGTAATAGGCAGAAAAGTTAGGAAACACATAAAAGGCACCGCTGGGATTGACACAGGTGACCCCTTCAATGGATTCCAGTTCCTTGACAAAGAATTCCCGGCGTGGGATAAATGCCTCTTTCATGGTCTCCGGGAAGTCCTGGGAGCCGGTCAGGGCGGTCAGGGCAGCATACTGGGCAGGTGTACAGGGGTTAGAGGTTGATTGACTCTGCACCTTGTTCATGGCCTTGATGATATGGGCAGGCCCGGCACAGTAGCCGATCCGCCAGCCGGTCATGGCAAAAGATTTGGACACTCCATTGAGGATAATAGTCTGCTCCTTGAGCCTGGGTTCTACATCCAGGATATGAGGCAGATCCCCCTCCATATAGGTAACAGTCTCATAGATATCATCGGTGACAATCAGCCAGCCATGCTCCAGAGCCATCTTTGCCACTGCCTTCAGGGCGGTTTCAGAGAGGATCGCCCCGGTGGGGTTGGAGGGACTGTTCAGAAAGATGGCCTTGGTCTTATCAGTTGCGTGGGTGGTCAGGGTTTCCGGATTCAGGTCAAAGTCCAGGGACTCGTCCAGATCAATGGGAACCGGAACCCCTCCGGCAAGCTGCACCATGGGAGGATAGGATACCCAGTAGGGTGCGGGAATCAGAACCTCATCACCGGGATCAAGGATCGCCTGAAATATGTTATAAAGACCGTGTTTGCCGCCGCAGCTGACCTGAATCTGTTCAGGGGTGTATTCCCAGCCGTGATCCTCCTTTAAGCGCATGCAGACGGCCTCACGCAGTTCAGGGATACCAGGCACAGCGGTATAACCGGTGTGTCCATCGTCAATGGCCTTTTTTCCGGCCTCGCAGACATGCTTGGGAGTCGCAAAGTCAGGCTCTCCAACACTGAAATTAAGAATATCCTCGCCAGCCGCTTTCAGAGCCTTGGCCTTGGCATTGACTGCCAGGGTCGGGGACGGGGGAACCTGTAGTACTCGTTGGGCAAGGGAGATTATTTCCTGGGACATGGTGATTCCTTTTTGTCTTTGTTATTTTTGACTATCTAATAATAAATATAAATGTACCACAGAGAACACAGAGGTAACGAATTCTGTTTATATTTCTCTGTGAACTCTGTGTTCTCTGTGGTGCAAACATTCCTTTTGCAAATCTATCATTTTTGTATTGATGATAAGATCATCTTTTGCTCTATCAGGTTCAACGTTTTTTGGCAACTGTAAAAATCAAATCAGCTAGATCAGGGTTCAACATATACCGGACAGGGGCGTTTGGGATCATACTCTCGAAAAGCAGGATCATCATATTTCGTATGACAGGGCAGACAGAGTCCCACCCGCAGGATTCGCCGAAGTTCCTCACCATTAAAAGGGCGCAGGTCTGCACGGGAACCATGCTGCAACTGGGTCCCGTCAATGGCAACAAAGCTGTCAAAGCCCACAGTCCTTCCCTGGCGGGTATCTACCCCCTGATCCAGTGGGTAAAACTCCCATTTGCCATCTTTTTTCACCACTGTCCCCTCGCCCAGGCCAACAGTCTTGCTTGAACTGTGGCAGTCCTCACAGCTCCTGCCACCAGCCTGAGTAGTATGCGGGTTAATGGCAGCCATGGTAAAGCGGTTAAAGCCCTCCTGGAGATAACCGTCATTGTCTATCAAGGTTACAATATCCTGACAACCGGGGGTCACAATAACGATCTCCTCACCCCAGACCGCAAGCATGGGTTTCTCATAGCGGATATAGGATCTGCCCTCTTCCCACCAGCCAGGAGTTTCCTTCAAGGTCAGCTTGTCCAGATGGGTCTCCCGTGCGTCTCGCTTGGCATGGCAGCCATAGCATTGCGGCACCCAGGTGGAGTGACACGCCTCGCAGGTCACCCGTTTATGGCCCGGATAGCCGCAGACTTCTTTTTTGGGCGGGTTCAGAGGGTGAACCTTCTCGTCGTTGCGACCGATGAGGATTTTTTGTTCTCTATTGGATTTTCCGTTTTTCTGAACATCGTTTTGAACATCGTTTTGAACATTATTAGAACCATTTTTCGGCACAATATTTGTAATCTGCTTCCCCTTGCTGGTCAGGCCGGGTTCCTCGCTGTGACACCCCTCGCAGCTGATCTCCAGCTGTTCTTCATAATGGGCATAACTGGTGCCGTCTCCCATGATCTCATCCCGGGTATGACAGTCAATACAGGCCATGCCCTTTGCATGATGGATATCTTCGGCAATCTTGAGGTAAAAACGATCCCCTGGTAGCTGATGGGAAGAGAGCTGCCCCTTTTCATAAGGGGTGCCATACCCCTCAGCCTCAAAGATACCTGTATAAGAGATACCGATACGACCAGAGCGGTTATGGCAGCGGATACAATTTTCTTCCGGCACCTTTTTAACAATCAGGGGATGGGGCTTTTTTTTCTTTTTTTCATCATTATCCGCCTGCCCTGCATCAAAAGAGGTCACCGTGGATCGTTCACTCCCCTCGGGCAGGATAAAGTGACAGGCAGAGCAGCCACCTCCTTTTTCATTAAAAAACTGCGACGCACCAGGCAGGTCGTTTTTCTGTTTCCACAGATGGCAGGTGGCGCAAAGTTTTCGGTAATAATCCAGAGCCAGAGAGGTCTCCCCACTTGCCAGTAGCTGTTCCACCGTGATGTCCGCATCCTGGGTATCTCGTTCGCCCCAGTAATAAAGCAAAGTAGAGAGGATACCCCGATTAGTAGCCATAAGCGAGTTTTTTACCTTCTGTACGTCTGCCGGATGGCACCCTTCCACGCCGCAGGTCTTTTCAACCACCCGCAGGTCACCAGGGTTTATGACTATCCCCTCATGAGCCTTATCCTTGTCAATGGCCATGGCATCACCAAGATGACAGGGAGAACACCCCACCACCCTGCTGCCATGCGCTGGATCAAGAGCCTCCTCTTTATGACAGGAGAGACACATCTCGATAAAACCAGTA
>DAOVTM010000039.1 GCA_030633145.1 Desulfobulbaceae bacterium | reverse complement strand
TTGTCAGATCTAAACTGCGCAACCCGCTTACTGGTTTGCGTTGGAACACAGCCGAAAACGATCATAGAAATCACCATACAGGGCAATAGCTTACGAACACAGCTCATGAAACCTGATCGAACGAGCAACACTTCATGTGGGACAGTTAATTGAAAATTATCCATAATAGTATATTTCATATTTTTTTTACCAGGCCACCTTCATGGGGAAGGTTTTCATTTCATAGGCAGGTGTATCCTTGCGAAGAATATCCCCCTTCATCGGTGTCTCACCTGATACAAGAACCGCCACGGAACGTGCCTCTTCAACCTGTTTAATCCTGACAGTGGCAATAAATGTTTCAGCAGTTCCGAAAGACGATCCACTGTCAGGGTCGATCAGTTCCTGACCAGGACGGAGAACTGAAAACAGAGAATCGAGCTGTATCCCCCCGTCAGCTCCACGGTTGATATACAAAGTTCCATCGGGCTTTGTTGCCAGCACCCGGAGTGGTTGAGCGGCCAGCACCTTAATAGGATAAATACGCTGAACAATGGATGCAGCGGCATCGAGGACAAAGGCATCTATCAACCGGGTACGGATCTCCTCCACACCGGTTTTGGTAAACTTCTTTTTGATTCGTACTTTATCAGACGTGATCACCTGACCGTTGCGGACATCAACGATCCGCAGGTTTCCCTCGATAAATCCAGTCTTTTGTACTTCAATCTCGTCAATATAGGGAACCTTGTTCCGAGTTACCTGAAGATAAAAAGCGGTCAACTCTCCGGCAATTAGATAATCACTGCCCTGCAATTCCTCAATATATTGACGAATGTCACGACCCTTGGTCGCAGCCTGGAAGAGTTTTTCATCAAGCAGCTGGTCAACCTCACGCCGCTCCAACAAAATGAACCGGTTGCTTTTATCAAGGGCATCAACCAGATTATCCGTGATCTGATCCATGGTTCCATCCTGGAGAGCGGAAACCAATGCCCCATCGTCAAATTTCTTTCGCGCGTTCAGTTTTATTTTCACAACAGCCAGGGTGGCTTTGCCTGTGCGTTGAGTCTCCCGCACCCCATCTTCATTCTTTTCATTGCTGATTATTTTCAGCAAATCGCCCTTCTTTACCCGAGATCCGCCGTTTACCTCAGCCAAGCTGAGGTTTTCCTCCACAGAGGTAAGGGTAAGGATGTCCAGACGGCTGTTCATTGACCCTATAACAACTCCAGTATCCGGGTCAACAATGCTCTCGCCCGGACGATATACCGTCAAAGTAGCACCTGGATTCAAACCGCCATCCTTCCCCCTGTTGACATACACAGTTCCCTCATCGGCAACAGCGGCAATCTTAATCGGATAAATAGCGTTGATGAGATCCGCCACGACCCGAGCCGCAAAATCATCCGCCAGTGAGGCAATCAGACGTTCCTCATGAGCCTTTGCGTCAAGCTGCTGTTCTACAAATATTTTCCTGGATTCAAGAACCTCTCCACTGCTGACATCAACAATCCTGATATTGCCTTCAGCATAACCATCAAGTACGTTCATAACCAGACTTGAGTGGGGCAATTTGATCTGCGACTCTTCAAGGGAAAAGTTCTGCACCGCACCAAGGATCAGGTAATCACACCCCTTCAGGGTTCCCAAGGCACTGGTGAGCGGCTTGTTGTCAGCTAAGGCCTGAGCCGTCTGCTCATCCAGAAACTGATCAACCTCCTGTCGATCAATAACCTTGAATCGTTTGCTCTGGAGGAGGCGTGTAATAATTGTATCGGTAAACTGGGGAGAATGCTCATCTGCGGCGCGACCGGTTCGGGCTGTAGAACCTGTCTTGACAAGACCAATGGCAACCGTCGGTAATCCTTTAAACGGTTCGGCCTTCTTCACCTTTCCTGTTACCGGGGTGAGTGTTCTCGCAGGTAACGCATTAATATTGGCAGCAAAGGATTGCCTGACAAGATCACCGGCCTTAAATCCCTTTCCCCGGACAGGTTCTACATACGACATGGTGTCGTCAACCCTGTTGACCCGCACCTCACCGATGTCTTTCTTTAAGTATCCGATAACAGTTTTGCTGCCCGGTTCCCGGATCTCTCTGCCTTGGCGATACACTGAAAAGGTATCACCAGAGTTGATATTGTCATTTCGACCCCGGGAGACAATAAGCGGGTTCACCTCCACCAGTCTGGCCGGGAACACCATGTCAAGTATGCTCACGGCTGCCTGGCGCGCCACATCATCCAGGAAGGCATAGTCATCCTGGCTGCCGCCTCCCCCAGTTAATACAAATTCGCTTACCTCAATGTTTAAACTGTCAGCTCCTGACACGGTACTTGTTGCCGTATCAACGACCCGAAGGTCAATCCGTGCCATTGCTGTTTTTGTATCTGCCGTCCGGCCACGGTCACTGAACGGTACAGCCCTGGATTCTGTTCGGCTGCCAAGCTTATGGATATTTCCAAGAATAAGGTACTTGGCTCCCGCAGTGGTACCAATGTGCCTGAAGTCTCGCAGCATATCAACAGTTTTTGCTCCATCTACAAGTGCCGCCGCTGTTGAGTCGGACTGAGCCGACATGGTTCCGGTTGCCTGCATGAAAGCGTCCATGCTGCTGTCAAGATAACCTTGCCCGTCTCCTCCTGCAAACCGCTGTTCCAAAACAGCAGTGCGCAACGCCTTGCGCTCCACCGCTGTAAATCGGTTACTGCGCACCAGGTGCTCAAGGATTGCATCCGATAAAATCTCGGGCAGGCCCACGGCTTCAGCATTATACCCCTGTTCCAGGTGCAGATGATCATACCCTTTATCCCGGCTGCGACGCGGCCGTTGATGATCATCACCTGTGCCTGGCATTTTATCATCGCCATGGCGAGAACGTTTCCCATAAACGCCGGTTGCATCGGGTAAAAAGTCTGTGCGGCTCAACACCGCAATGGTCACTTTGCTCTCTTTCTGCACGGCGTACAGGGGTGTAACCGGCATCAGAAAAAAGACAAAGAGACCACTAAGCATGACAAAATACATAACCGCAGGAAAAATTACGCGAGGCATCCTTTTCACTGAGAACTCCTTTGCTCCGGATTACTGTACTTTCCTGACAATACAGCCAACCGTAATTGGATTGTTTTGTTTACTCTGAACAACTGTGGCCACCGTGAACCTGGGCTTAATTCTGCTTACCTTTATCTGGCCGATGTACTCTTCAGCGGTTCCCAGGACTTCACCGGTATCAGGATCAATCAAGATATCATTTGCTGTATATACATTGAGAAGCATATCGTTTTTGAGTCCTCCGTCCTGACCACGATTCAGATACACCTTGTCTCCGGCTATCTTGATAACCTGTACCGGAAAGACACTATCAAGAAACTGGTCTGCCATCTGAGCAGATACTTTTTTTGCCAGTTTTGAAAAATGGGCGGCTGAGGGTACTCCTCCGCCGGAGTTCACCATTTTTTCTCCAGTGGAAAAAGAACTCTTGAGCGTGAAGGTTGCCGTTACCTGGCTTGTCACCGTATCCAGAACCTGTGCATCTACTTCCAGCGTTCCGTGATCCGTCCGAAAATATTTGGATTGCAGATGCGGCACTTTTTTGCTTGAGGTGTAGAAGCTGAAGTGGTGGACTTCAGGTTTGATCAGATAGTCTGCATTTTTTATCGCCCCGGATTCGGCACCGTTACCGGCAGTCAATTCAGATTCGGCAAAACGCTGTTCATCCCGGATTGCTTTCAATGATTCTGCTCGACGGGTTACAACCTCAAACTTTCGGGTGGCAAAAAAGGATGCCTCCATTTCCGCCTGCAGCTTTTCAAGGTTGAGATATTTCCTGACTGATTTCGATATCTGGTCATTAATCACTGGTTTGAGAATCGCAACTCGCGGCTTTTCCTGTGCCAAGGCCGGGTCGCAAACAGGGCTTGACAACAGGAATATGAGATGAACGAACAACAGGTTGAGAACAGGGATACGAAAGCAGACTATTTTTTTCATAAATTCACCACGCAAAAAGGTGTCACTGGTTCAAAAAAAACACCCCGAATAAGAGCAATCAGGGAATCCGGGTTCAAGTGAATAAGCTTTTTTCTTATTGTCAACAATTATTTGTTTTGATGAAGCAGATTTTTTCTCACCCGAGAAGGGGTCAAGTCTGCTGTTGACCTTTTTCGCTATCAGTGATATAAATATCACATGTCAAGACCACTACGCATAGAATATCCTGGTGCCTGGTATCATGTAATGAACAGGGGCAGGAGAAAGGAAAATATCTTCCTGTCCCCAGTAGATCATAAGAATTTTATCAGAATTCTTAAGGAGGCATCAGTCAGTTGGAACCTCTGCGTTTCAGCGTATTGCCTGATGCCGAATCATTACCATCTGCTGGTCCAAACACCAGACGGTAATCTGTCGCGATGCATGCGGCATGTGAATGGTGTTTACACGCAATATTTTAACCGGACGTACGAGACAGACGGTCAACTTTTTCGTGGGAGATACAAGTCCGTGCTTATTGATGCTGATCGTTATCTTCTTGAAGTCTTGCGATATATTCACAGGAATCCACAGCGGGCAGGCCTTGTCGGGCAGCTCAGCGACTTTGCGTGGTCTAGTCATAAAGGGTATATTTCCAGATCCGAGAAATGGAACTGGTTGCATAGAGATTTGTTGTTGTCTATGATCTCCGCTGCAAAGAATCAGCAGAAATCACGCTATCTTGACTTTGTGTCCTTGGAGGAGTTGGAAAGTATTGAGTGTTTTTACTCCCGTAAAAATATGTCTTCGATTCTCGGTAGTAATGAGTTTAAGGAGAGCATTAAAGAGAAGTTCAAGCATCTGCAGTATCAGGACGAGATCCCGCAATCCAGGGAACTGGCACCATCGCCAGATCGAATGATTACAACGGTCTGTGAATATTTTAAAGTTCAAAGGGAGCAGATGATGGTGTCAAAACGTGGTGCTGAAAATGTGCCGCGTGATCTGGCTATTTATCTGGTTCGTCTTCACTGTAGTGATACCTTGTCCAATATCGGTCGTTATTTTGGGATTGCAAATTACAGTACGGTCAGTAGTGCTGTTGAACGAATCAAAGCACGGGTCAAAAATGATATAGTTGTGCAGGAGCATTTGCAGCGTATTGAAGCGATGCTGGATAAAAGCCAACAGCAGACTTGACCCCTTTGTTTTTTGACCCCTTTGTTTTTGCAAGCCAACACGACGGTTTCTTTCTTGTTCTTATCCTTGCAATTGACGGTGAATACTGGTAAGCAATTACCATAATTTACTTCACAATTCCATGAAAGAACTTCTTTTACACTAAAAGCCATGCAATTTCGTTCACTCCTCATCCTGCTTTTCCTGTTCATTCCTTATACCACCCTGGCCGAGGCCGATAACCGAGCCATCAAACGTAACTCCATTGCAATTGAGAGCCGTACCGCCCTGGTGATCGGCAACGGAGCCTATACTGACGCACCGCTTGCCAACCCGGTACACGATGCCGAGGACATGGCTGCGGCTTTGAAAAATTCTGGTTTTAAGGTCGATTTACGCCTGAATATCAAGCGGCGGGAGATGAAGAATGCTATCCAGGATCTGGGCGACAACCTCCGCTATGGCGGTGTCGGCCTGTTTTACTTTGCAGGACATGGCATTCAGGTGGATGGGATCAACTATCTTCTTCCCGTAGATGCCAACATCAGAACTGAAGCGGATGTTCCTTATGAGGCAGTGAACGCTAATCGGGCTTTAACCCAGATGCAGAAGGCGGATAATCGGCTCAATATGGTCTTTCTTGATGCCTGCCGTAATAACCCCTATGCCCGTTCTTTCCGTTCGGCCAGTCGAGGGCTTGCTGCTATGGATGCACCACGGGGTTCCTTGGTATCTTTTGCCACTGCACCCGGTTATGTGGCCGCTGATGGCGAGGGGCGTAATGGTGTCTATACCAAGCATCTTCTTCGACAGATGATAAAGAAGAATCTTGAACTGAGCCGGATGATGAAAAAGGTTCGGCTTGGAGTACAGAACGATACCGGTGATAAGCAGACACCCTTTGAACTCTCCTCGCTTATCGGTGATTTTTATTTTAATGGTGGGTCTCCTGTTCAGGTTCAGGTGGCGGATAACAAAAAAACTGCTGTATCCGGTACTACCGGTGATGCCGTTATGTGGCAGGCGGTTAAGGATTCGACCGCTCCTTATGAACTGCGCCTTTTTCTGGCTGAATATCCAGACAGCCGTTACCGGGGTTTGGCTAAACTACGGATTGCCCGGCTTGAGCGGGAAAAGGTTGAAGCTGAGCCGAGGCCTGAACCGGAAACGGAATCGTTACCAGTGCTTGCGCTGGTGGAGCCTGAGCCAACGCCTGAAGCTGGTCGTTTATTCGTTTCCACCACCCCTGCTAATGCCCGTATCCGAATACTCAATATCAAACCACGCTACCAACGTGGGATACAACTCTCGCCTGGGAGCTATCATATTGAAGTCCAGAAAAGCGGCTATACGACGAATAAACAGTGGATCGTACTTATTGCCGGGGATGAGTTGAAGGTTGGGGTTACGCTGGAAAAAATTGTTCAACCGGAACCTGTGGTCGTTACTGCACCTGTTCCCAGTACAGTGAACAAATTACGCAAAATTAGAAGTAAGGATCGTTTTGTTGTCGCTAACGGCACAGTCAAGGACAGTGTTACTGGCCTTATGTGGGCTGCAAAAGATAGCCCTTTTGATATTGATTGGAACGATGCAAGGCGATATTGTAAAGCCTACACAGGTGGTGGTTTCACGGATTGGCGTATGCCGACTTGGAACGAATTATCTAAATTGTATGCGGCTGGGATCAGAAAACGCAATGCATCCCCAAAAGTTATTATTGATATTTCACTATATGTCTGGGCTATTGAAACCCACAATTCTTCAGCTGCTGTCCTTGTTTTTACTGATGGTGTCCAGCTTTGGAACGTACGAACCAGCTCTGCCTATAGCCGTGCTTTACCCGTACGTGGCAGCAATTGATTTTAAGGTAACTGCAAAAAGATAAAATACCTGGAACCCAGCCCACAAAAGAAAAGAAAAGGGGGAGCCAAAAGGGGGGCAAGGCTGTTGTTGACCCCTTTGTGACCAATTCGTAAATGAAGGATGCCCGCTTAGAGCTATTTTGATATGCATTATAGACAGGTGTCTGCAGGTAATTGTTGCCAAGTTGTCATCTGCGGATAAACAACAGTCGAAGCAGCTAAGTGTGAGGAAATATATAAGCTTTCTATTCTTCATATTACCATTTACCATATCTTTTCAAGTGCTATATATAGTTTATGTATATACTTACGCAATATAACCTCAGAGGTGTCCCATGCAAACCGGATCAATTTTTATCAACAATCGAACACAGGCAGTAAGGCTACCCGTCAAAACCCGTTTTCCAGAGACCGTCAAACAGGTAACGGTACGGGTAAAGGGAAAAGACCGTATATTGTCACCTGTGGACAGCAGCTGGGATAGTTTTTTTTTCGCAGAAGAGACGGTCACTGAAGATTTCATGGACGAAAGAGCTTCCCAGGAACAACAAGAAAGAGAATCCTTGTAATGCTCAAATACATGCTTGATACCAATATTGTTATTTATGTGATTAAACGTCGTCCAATCGAGCTGTTAGGAATCTTCAATCTTCATGTTGGAGAGATGAGCATTAGATCTATCACCTTTGCAGAGTTGATGCACGGTGTGGAGAAGAGCAGCAGACCGGAGCAAAATCAACAACAGGTTGATGATTTTGTGTCCAGGCTGGAGGTGTTGGAATATGGCAGCAGGGCAGCCGCTCAATACGGAAATATTCGAGCCGACCTGGAGCGAAAAGGGACACCAATCGGTGTAAATGATCTGCACATTGCCGGACATGCCAGAAGCGAGGGCTTGATTCTGGTCACTAATAACATGCGTGAGTTCATGCGTGAGTTTGAGCGTGTTCAAGCCTTTCTCCCTAAAATAGAAGTATAAAGTCAACAAACAAAGATGAGTAAAAGGAGAAGGCCATGTCAACATTGGAAACAGACAGTTATGAACCCGAGGCTACACCCGATACAGTATGGGCTTTCATGCAGGAGAGTGCCAAACGTATGGAGCAGAGCCAGAGAGCGTTTGACCAGCGCATGAAACAAAGCCGGATAGAGTTTGACCGGAGTATAGAAAAAAGTCGTCAAGAGGCTGCACAAGAACGTAAAGAGTATGCTCAACGCATGGAGGAACGTGACAAGAAATTTGAACAGCAGCGCAGACAAGACCGCAAAAAAATGAACCAGCTCGAACGTCTTTTCATCAGCCAGTGGGGCAAGCTGGTAGAATCTCTGATTGAGGGGGATCTGGTAAATATCCTTAACCGCCAGGGAATAACAATTAACGATACCACCACTCGCTTAAAAGGACGACAGGGAAATGATCATTATGAATTTGATATTATCGCCCACAATGGCGATGAAGTCGTTGTGGTGGAGGTTAAGACCACCCTCAGGCCGGATGATGTAAACTATTTTGCAGGACAGCTTGCGCAATTCAAGCAGTGGATACAGCTCTATAGAGAAAAGCAGGTGTATGGGGCAGTCGCCTTTCTCAGGGCAGAAGGTCAGTCCGAAATTATGGCACAGAAGAGAGGATTGTTTGTCATCCGGGCCACAGGTAATTCTGCCGCAATTATTAATAATGATGATTTTCAGCCTAAATGCTGGTGATGATTTTATTTACTTGAAGAGAAAATTATGGCAACTGGACTGGAAATATTACCCTTTGTCAAAATTGAGTGGGTAAAGCCGTTATGGAAAAAACTCAACAACATAAGAGGGAGTCAGGCTCAGGAACTTGACCGCTTGCGGGACGAGTTTGTTGATCCCGAGGAACTGGCTCGGTTCTATGTCCAGCCCCATACCCAGGATCGTAATCCAGCCAATGAACATCAGGATGGGCTGTTGTCCGTTGCCCGGCAGCCTGCCTTTGAACGGGTTAATGAATTTTTCCAGGGCGATCCACCCCTGGAAAAGGATGGTCGGCACCAGATGTTTATCCTCTCTGATGCCGGGATGGGCAAGACCTCCCTGCTGCTGATGATCAAGCTGATGCACCTTATCCGTTTCTGGCCTCCGGGGTACAACTGTGAACTGCTGAAGCTGGACGACGATACCATGGACAAGGTAGCAGCCATGCCAGACAAGGGTGATACTGTCCTCCTCCTGGATGCCCTGGATGAGGATCGGCAGGCATGGCAGCGGATTCGAGAGAGGCTGTTGGATCTATTACATGCCAGCGAGGATTTTCGCAGGGTTATCATCTCAAGCCGTACCCAGTTTTTCCCTGATATGGAACCGGAAGCTTATGGACGTTCTGAAATTAGGGTGCTGGACGGGTACCACTGCCCGGTACTCTATTTATCCCCCTTCAATGATCAACAGGTCAACGAGTTCATAGAGAAAAAAATCCCCCTGCACTGGTCAGATCAGCTCTGTTTCCGAGCCAAGGCTGTTCAGGAAGAGCGTGAACGCGCCCATCACCTGATCCGGCAGATGGATTCCCTGCGCATGAGACCCATGCTCCTTGTCCATATTGACAAACTGCTTGCAGTGAAGGAAGAGGAAACAAGAATCTGGAACGGCTATACGGTATATGATGCATTGATGGAGAAGTGGCTTGATCGGGAAGTTCGTAAGCTCAGGAAACAACACCGCAATACAGAAACTCTGCCCAGGCGTGAGGATTTGTTGATTGTCTGCATCAGGGTTGCAGAATGGATGCAACGGCAAGGAGTGCGAGTGATTAGCAGACAGGAGTTAGAGTGCTTGATTTCTGCTGATGGTGTCCATTCCTGGCTGGAAAAATTTCAACCCGAGGGACGTTCCCTGTTAAATCGCAACTCAGATATGCATTTTCGTTTCAGTCATTATACGATTCAGGAATTTCTCCTTGCATACGGGATTGTCAATGACATGCTGACCGGTCATGAACCGTTGCGGGCTACGGATCAACTGGTGCGCTTTGTTTCTTTGACGGATGATTTTCAGAGGTGCTGGCAGCTACTGGATTGTACCGGCTTTAACTGGACGGGCTATGTTGAGATTTATGGGCCGGTGGTGTATCAGGATCGTTTGAAGGATGGCAAAGCAGGGCCAGTGATGCTGATACTTTCTGGTGGGTCTTTTCGTATGGGCGATATGGAGGGGAATGGTAACGATAATGAGCAACCGGTACATGAGGTGAGGCTGGACTCCTTTGCCATTGGTCGCTATCCGGTCACCTTTGAGGAGTTTGATGTATTTTGTGCTGCCACGGATCGACAACTGCCGGATGATGCAGGTTGGGGGCGTGGCCATTGTCCAGTGATCAATGTCAGCTATGAAGATGCCGATGCATACTGTACCTGGTTGAGCAGGGAAACCGTTCAGGAATATCGTTTGCCCACTGAGGCGGAATGGGAGTATGCATGCCGGGCAGGCAGTGAAGCTGCCTATTGTTTTGGCAATGCTGAAAAACAGCTTGCTGAGTATGGCTGGTATGAAAAAAACAGTGGAAAGCAACCCCATCATGTCGGTGAAAAACAGGCCAATGAGTTTGGCATCCATGATATGCACGGCAATGTATGGGAGTGGTGTGCGGACTGTTATGATGGTAACTTTTACGCTGAAAGTCCTGCGGACAATCCTGTCTGCTTAAAGCGCGGCGCGAATCGTGTCTTCCGCGGCGGCTCGTGGATCGACGGGACGCGGGGCTGCCGTTCCGCTTACCGGAACAGGCTCGGGCCTGGCCTCCGCGACGACGATCTTGGCTTTCGTTGTTGTGCCCGAGTTCAGGGTGAGCCAGGCAGGAAAGCTGAGGGTAATGCGGTTGCGAGGCAAGGCAGCCAGTCCGTAGCGGAGCAGGACAGCAGCCGCAAGCCCGCAACTCGAAGCAAAACCATAAAATAATCATATTGCAGAGAGCGATATTTCACATGCGACATGAAAGCTGTTCGTAGGAAATTATTGCCGGGTAAGAGCCTGGTAAATACTATTTTCAGGTTGTTCTCTGCGAGAATCTGCGTCATCTGCGGATAAACTATTTTGATATTTAACTCTGGTTCCCAAGCTCCAGTTCGGAGTCTGCGCTTACCTGGGAACCAGGAGAAAGAGATTCCTTGTAATGCTTAAAGTCCTGCTTGATACTAATATTGTTATTACACTAGGATATCTATAATACAAAATATACAACAACGAATCATTGAACGGGATTACTATATGTCATCCCACGCAGAAGAAGAAATGCTCGATGATGACCTTGAAAGAAGAGACATCGAAAACGCTATTCTTAAAGGTCGTGTAGAAAAGAAAATGACACATGATTATCGAGGTACGCTGTACCGTATAGAAGAGCCGTCCTTGGATGGAAGAGAAATTCATGTAATTTGCAGATTCAGAGACGACTTGAATCTTGTCATTATTACTTGTTACGAATTATACTAAAACAACAGGTGAATGTATGAAATGTGATTTCTGTGGAGGCAATACCAGGGCAAAAAAGGTGAAGCGTCAACACTGGCTGAAAAAACAACTATACATCGTTGAAAATGTCAGCGCAGAAGTATGTATGGAATGTGGGGAAAGATATTTTCACGCTCAGACGCTCGATGCTGTTGATAGGTTTCTTTCAGAAGAGCATGAGATAAAAGCGCACTTAAATGTTGAACTGGTACAGTTTGCCTCTGCAGCAGCATGATGAAGTTGTCCTTAATCCATCATCGCCACTGCCTCTATTTACTGTCTCCACCCCTCTCACTGACGGAGTCTCACAGGCTCGCTTACCTGGAGCGTAGGAACGAGAGAACTCTACAATAACCTCGTGAAACCGTGTAAGTAGGGTGCGCTATATGCACCAGTTGCGTTAAAACTGCTAATAAAGGTGTAAACCGACAAATAAAGGATGCCCCTTTTTCACTATAATAAAATTGCATATAAGTATGTAAAATGTGTATTATACATACAAGTCCATGGCTCGATAACACCTGTAAAATACATAAAGGAATAATTAATGCCTGCTTATGCCGAAAAAATATCAGCAACAGAATTTGCCCGCAACGTATCTTCTGTTATCGACAGGGTGCGGATTAATCGAACCCATGTTATTATTACCAAGAGAAATCAGAGCATTGCAGAGATTATTCCGGCTCATCGTCAAGGTTTTCCAGCTACAAGATTAGCAGCGTTCCTCAACGAGCAACCTCTTAATCCGGGCGAACGCAAAGAATTGCACAAGGATCTTGATTTGATACGTAAAGAATCTTCGTTGCCGGACAGCTCATGGGAATAATAGTTGATACAAATTCTGAAAGAATTATTTCCCATTTTCCAGTCTTGAATTTCAATATTGAAGTTGCCCGCACCTATGCCGAACTCTACGCTCAATGTCTTGTGGAAAAGCCACGGAAAAAACTTGCAGTGCATGATTTACAAATAGCAGCAACAGCCATCACGCATGGCTACAGGGTCTTAACCAGCAATTCAGCAGATTTTACCAATATTGAAGGGCTTGAAATCGTCACCCCTTAGCCCTGTCCCTCCCACTCCATACTGAGCCTATATCCTGTAAAATTAGATACAACGAAGGCACCAGCACCAAAATAATAACCGTAGCAAAAAGAATCCCAAACCCCAGTGAAATAGCCATGGGAATCAAGAACCGTGCCTGCCGCGAGGTCTCAAAGATCATCGGCAGCAGCCCGAAAAAGGTAGTCAGAGTGGTCAACAGGATAGGCCGAAACCGGGACACAGCCGCATTGACAATAGCCGCATACCCCTCCTGCCCCTGCAGCCGTTTCCGGTTGGCCAGATCAATAAGAACCAGGGAATCGTTGACCACCACCCCGGACAGGGCAACAATGCCGAAAAAAGAGAGCAGGCTGAGGGAATAGCCCATGATCAGGTGACCCAGAACCGCCCCGACAATCCCAAAGGGGATGGCGGTCATGATGATAGCAGGTTGCACATACGACTTAAAGACCACGGCCAGCAGCACATAGACCATCATCAAAGCAAACCCCATACCCCTGGTCAGAGCCTGCATGGACTCTTTGCGGTCATGCTGTTTGCCGCTGAATGAAAAGGTCAGGCCGGGATAACGCTCTTGCAACATGGGCAGGATGTCGCCCTTCATGGCCTCCACCACCTGGTCGGCCTGACTGGGCGGGGTCACATCTGCGGTCACTTCGACTACCCTGCGCCCGTTGCGCCGCCCGATTTCGGTAAAGGCTCTGCCCCGGC
Source organism: Desulfobulbaceae bacterium (assembly GCA_030633145.1). GTDB lineage: Bacteria > Desulfobacterota > Desulfobulbia > Desulfobulbales > Desulfobulbaceae > DAOVTM01. The sequence continues at coordinate 1,554 of DAOVTM010000039.1, read as the reverse complement.
TGATAGAGGCGACAGCGGTCAGGGGAACCTCTCCCCCCGCTGGCAGCCGGATCATCATCCTTTCCAGAAAATCCAGCGAGTTCCGCTCTTCCTCGGGCAGACGCACCATGACCTTGATCTCGTTCCGTCCCCGCAGCCTGCGAATGATCTCATAGCCGTAAAAGGAGGCTCGAATCTGGCGGGCAACCCCCTCTGGACGTAACCCCAGTCGATACCCGCTGGGCAGGAGCCGGAAATCATACTGCTGTTTGCCCCTGCTGAAACCGTCATCAATATCACTGACCACCGCAAAGGAGGTTAGAGCCCCAGCCAGTTCAGCAGATGCCTGTTCCAGGGTCTCTGTACTACGGTGGGAGAGTTCCACCGAGAGCGAGGCACCGGAACCGGATCCGCCCCGGTTGGATTTAAAGCGAACCGACTCAACCCCGCTGACCGGGCCGCTGCTCTTACGCCATTTTTTGACAAATTCAGAAGTGGAAAGGGGGCGCATATCAGGCGGGGTCAGATAGACCTTGATCCAGCCACTGTTGCCGTTGATCTCCGACAACACCCCCTCCACTAGCTGCTCCCCGCCATGTTGGCTGCTGATTCTTTCCGCTGCTGCCAGTAACTGCTGCTGAACCGCCCTGGTCTTATCAAACGGCACTCCCACTGGCAGGGTAAAACCGGCATACGCCTTATCCGATTCAATACGGGGAAACATAGTCATGCCCATCCGACCGCTCTTAACATAGGCTCCAGTGATCATCAGCAGGGTGATACCCGCTGCCACCGTAATATAGCGGTAGCGCAGACAGAAGATCAGGCTGGGGGTAAAGACCAGTCTGATCAGGTTGCTGATTCCGTGACTGATGGTGCGTTGCCAGCCGGCCAGGGTTGTGCCGATCCTGCCTTGAAGTTCCTTTTGATGACCGAGATGGGCAGGCAGGACATGTAGGAGTAAAGGTCAAGGTCAGAACCGGATTTGGGAAATCCGACCGTCCGGGATCGCAAGGGGCTTGCGGAAACATGTGCTATGGTGAAAAGAAATCTACCTTACGTTATCGAAAGAGAGTTAAGTCGCACCGTATTTCTATCCCGACAACGAGCGGGTGGGGGAATGTCCCGGATAAAGTTGATAGCTCTTAACTACATTTACAACTCATCACCCTGTCAGGTTTGTTCATCAAAAACAACTGCACGTCTAACTTAAACTTTAAGCCTTGACTTAAACGTCAAGATGTGTTAATGTAATACTATAATAGTATTGTAGCTGGATTTAAGCATCCCATATCTGTATCAAAGAACATTATTTATTATTGATAATATGAAAGTTGTAATTTTTTCAGGTGGTCGCGGGTCATCGGTTTTTTCAAAAAAGTTGCTACATGTACCCAGCCTCTCTCTTGCAATTTTGATTAATGGCTATGATGACGGTAAGTCAACCGGAGAAATACGCCGCTTTCTCGGTGATTGCCTTGGCCCTTCTGATTTCAGGAAAAATAGTTCCCGCTTAGCCAGCGAGCTGAAAACTTGTGAACCGGAGCTAATAAAACTGCTTGATTTCAGGTTGCC
>DAOVTM010000343.1 GCA_030633145.1 Desulfobulbaceae bacterium | reverse complement strand
CAGCGGTTTCTGACGGAGCAGTATTTAATGCCTTTTGCCAGTGTCCCAGAGCCATGAGACGAGCCATTTCCTGTTTTTGTCCGGCATGTTGATCGACACCGCCTTGCTTTTGTTTACGGTAGGCGACCAACTGGTATAGAACTGCTGGTGGCAGAGATTGAGAAATATTCCAGTCATTCCGGTCATTCCAGTCATCCCAGTTGATTTGCAGTTGTCGGGCCGGATAATAATCAGGATCTTCAGTTGGATTGAGTGGTAACTGAACCAGACAGTTCTGGCGCAGGCAGGACAGGCGACTGGTTGTACCGGGTGGCTCGGGTGGAGCTGTTTCCGACAGGAACGCAGCTATTATATCGTGGCTCAGGGGCGGCAAACCGGTGTTGCTTATCTCCGGCCTCCTCACCTGGACAGCAACGAGCAGAGGCATGGTGGCACTGGAAATGGAAAGAGTGTGCGGCCCAGCATCGAATCGGCGTTCGTACTCTATGGCACGACCCGGTTTACCCGTCTCTTTGCCCGGTAAAACCCATTGCTGTACCGGTCGGTTGTTGCTGACTGGAATTAAATCCAGTTCGTCACGGGTACGCACAGAGGCAAAGCCGTTTATCAGAGAATCAGGCTCTTCGGTATGGAGGGGACGTAGAGAAATCCTGATTGTCAGGGGCCCCCAGAAGCGAAGCTGTACAGGCTTTTTATCAGCAGCAAGGAACATCTTGCTGTGGATATTCTGTGCTTCGCTGTACAGGGGCATTTCTCCGGCATGTTCACGAATCAGCCACGGCTCGTTGCGCCATGCAGAAGAGCCGGGCTGTTGTGTCTGCCATTGTTCCCATTGTGACACGGCCTGTATACGCTCATTTTTGTCGGAAGCATGTAATCCTTTACGTATTGTTTCGGCCTCATCCAGAGAACGAAGATATTTTTCTCCTTTGATACCTGCTAAAGAAAACAGTTTATACGCCTCAGCAATATCGCCCTGTTCAAGAGAGGCAAGACCCTGCCAGTAGTTACGCTCTTCAGTATCCCTGATTGTATTGACGGTTGTTTCAAAAAGCAGCCACCATTGTGCTGCAAGCGCACAGCGCAGGATTACCTCGCGGGAACGTTCTGAGGGAGCAGGAATAAGTACCGCCCTGAGTGCCAGCTGGTGACGCCCCCGGGCAAGTAATGTTTCGGCAAGTTTGTTGAAAAGCTGTGGAGATGGAGTTCGGCGCAGGCTGGCTCCATACAGGTTCGCCAAACTGCGCTGATCATTCCGGTCAAGATAGAGTTGTTCAAGTCGTTGCAGGGACTGGTTTACAGACTGCGCTCCCAGGTGATCCGGATAGAGCAGCATTCCACGCAGTTGCAGTTCAGCAAGATAGGGTTCTCCGCTCTGTTCAAGGGCATCTGTCATCTGCATGGCAGCTTTGCTTTTTTCCTTTCCTGCTGATTTTCGGTACAGCATTGAAGCATGTTCCAGCATTGAAACCCATTGTTTGCTCTGCCGAGCCTGGTCAAGCTGTTTTTGGATGACTGTGGTATCAACAGGGGACAGGAAACTCTCCTCAGTATCATTTGTCCGGGACGGGGGATAAACCGAGCTGCTGAACACCGTATCCATGGTATAAATGGTGCGAATAAGAGGACGCAGAAAGGCTGCAAGATCAAGAGCGGCTCTGGTTGCACCGGGTTCATTTCTCTGCTCAGATACGGGAACAGTCAGCATTCTGACTGCCAGTTGATAACGGTCGTTGTCGTCTCCCAGTTCCTGCGCTGCCCTGATATATTCAGATTCTGTCAGGTTGAAGGGACGTGCATCCCGGTACTGCAATGCTACCTGCAGAGGAGGATTCGTATTGCTTAACGGGCGCAGAAGAACGGTTTCCACATCAGGATCAAGCGGCAGAGTAAGTATTGCCGTCCGTTTGACCTGGACCATACGTCCGGGACGGTCTGTTGCATAATCAGAAACAAAGGGGAGTCCAGGGGATTGTTGCTGCCATAACCGTAGAGCCGCTTCGGCGGTTGTCAGTGCGTATTCATCAACCGGCCTGATTGTTTCAGGCAGGATATCACACTGGATTTCTGCTCCATTGCCCAGAGTCAGGCCGAATGATTGGCGATCAGCACCGGTTTCCACCAGCAGACGCAGTTCAGTCGTGGTCTGACGGCGGGGCAGGACAAAACGTAATGGCTCAGAGGAATCTGCACCGGCTGCCCATGCCGGAGTGAAATATGCACCCTTCATGCTGTTCACAAGTTCCGGGATGTCATCAGGATGAATAACCCGTTGTTGCAAATGGTTCTCCTCCTGTAGGGACGACTCAATGTACCTGGCATATTGCTGGCTGACGGGTAGCTTTCCGGATTGTGGCAGGACATTGCGAAAAAAGGTATGGGTTGTAATGATTCTATCCATCTCCTGTTGCAGCCTGGGATATCCGGGATGCAGTTCTGCCATTCTACGCATGGACATAGCTGCCGTGAGACCTCCTTCCGGATAGCGCGTATCCCTCCATAATTTACGGGCAGCATCCCACATATCTTCCGGACTAAGCTTCTCCAGCACCTCGTCCGTATTTTCATTCTCATTATTTTTATTATGCCGGGGAAAGAGCAGGTTGGCTTTATCTCTTAGTTCGTCTACTGCTGTTCCATAGTTGGCAAAGGGATTGTTGCGTTTTGGAAAGAGATAATCAGGTTCGTCCCGAACCGTCAATCGTGCCAGCAGGTTCCGCTCCGGGATCAGAGTCAGGATATGTTCACCCTTTGGCACGGTAAAATAGGAGTGTTCACGAAGGCCTGTTTTGGGAAAGGTATCATCGACCTGAACCAGTTTCCGGCTTTCGGGTACTGTGGATACGGTCAGGTTCAGGTAAGGATCAGTGTCAAGTAATGTTTTGATGGAATGGACAATCTGACGATTTCTTTCCTGTGCCGGGTAAAGCAGTCGATGCTCAAGTGACAGGGAAACCGGCCCATTGACCCGTACCTGTGCCGGACGACCGGCAGTGAGCGGTTGAAAGGTACGACCCGCACCAAAAGGAGTGGTACTGACGTTAACCGTTGTCCCGGTCAGTTCCAGCAGGTTTCGGTGGGGAGCCGGGTTTGATACCGTCTCAATGCGGGGAACAAAAAGAGCAGCCTGGATGGTATGGTCGGCTGACGGGGCAAGGGCAATGCGGCATAAACCCTGTTGACGCAGTTTTGGAGTAACCAGCAGGGATGCACCATCCTGGCTCATGGTTGCTGGCTGGTGCAGAAAAAGCCCGTCACCGGAGGAAACTGCGATAGTTAACCCGGAGCGGTCGAATTTTCCTGATGGGTCAAAGAGCCTGACCATGGCATGAGCCGGAAGACGGATAATGGTATCCCGGCCGGGTTTCAGGGTGATAAAATGGCAGCCATGCCTGTAATCATATCGTGGCACGGCTCCACTTACCCAGTCGGCTCCACCTTCAATGTTATGCCAGCGTAAGGAAGTCTGGTCTTGACCGAACAGCCCTATGGTCTGCGGATCCAACCCGGCAAGAACACTATTGGAGGACAGAAAGCAGCCGTAAACCAGGACGACGACGATGATCTGCACAAACTGCTTCAGTGCCATGCTTCCCGCATACAGCTAATAAGAGTTTTTCGTGTTGATGCTGATTTTTTTAATTTTTCGCGTAACGGTCGGCAAATCTCTATCTGGATAAATCCATTATGACCAAGGGTGTTGAGAATGATACCGCTGACGTTTTCAGTGCCGCCGAGATCCCGTATCTCTGTGGGGTAGACCCGTACCATGGCGGCAAGCCTGATCTTCAAACAGTCACCCAGGGCGATCAGGTTTTTGGAAGGTGTTTCCGTACCATTGGTGAGGACGATGTCTGAATCGCGCCCGGCTCTTGATTTGCGTTTTTCTTTGGAAAATCCATGTAGCTGTACAAGATGCCCCAGGGGAAAGGCACGGGCAAAGGCCCGGGTCATGGCAGTGAAGCAGGTATCCTGCAGATCCGCCAGATCCCAGTTGGGCAGATCGTCGTCATGGTCTGTAATGTTTGCTCCCCCACCCGGATATTTATGGCGATGCACAGTGTTCCACGCTGCGCCGCAGAACAAACCCTCATCAAAAAGACGCATACCTATTCTCCCGGTATGCAGATCGAAAAAACTATGCGGCATCATCAGCAGGTCGGAACCGGCTGCCTTCAGAGGAAACAGGTAGAATCCCCGCCCCAGCTTATGTTTCGGATCTTCCATAAGCACCAGGACAATCCGCTCGTTTATCCTGGCCTGCCGGAGCTGAAAGCCAAGGGAACGCCATGCCTCTGTCAGCGCATTGCTTCGTTCTCCCTTCAGCAATCGGACAAACAGGTTCTCTGCCTGAGCAAGATCTTTTGCATTCGAAGTCTGGAAAGTCCCCTCTTGCCGTGCATCCTTGAATAGCTGGGTTACTGTTGGCAAGTCCGCTGCCTGTAATGAGAACGGGTGTAGCAGGAGGAGTCCGGCAACAGCTATGAACAGCCCGTAGAGTTTGCCGTATGATGCCTGGTTTGTATTATCCCTTTGGTTCATGCAATCTCTCCTTTATCTCCTGTATCTGTTGTTCTTTATCCACCCTGCGGCTGGAAAATTTTCCGGGGGTAATTCGTGATGCTATTAAAAACGCTTCCGTCCCGTGTTCAAGTTCAATAAAAATACGGTATTGT
>DAOVTM010000309.1 GCA_030633145.1 Desulfobulbaceae bacterium | reverse complement strand
GAAACGTAGAGCCCCCTTTATTGCCAACGAACTTCAACGCCAAGGGGAACTGCAACCCGAAGATGCTCATGACCTTCAGTAAATTTTACAAACAATCCTTTTTAATATCATCAGAGATAATATCGAAATAAGGGACGTTCTACCACATCATTATCACCAGCAACACCACTACCCAAAATATATCGTTAAATCCAACCCTGGAGAATCACCGTGAATAACAGCACTATCACCCAATCAGCCCCACTCCCCTTCCTACCGCTATTCTTTTCCCTGATCCTGGCCTGTTTGTTCGCTTCCCCCACGCAGGTATCAGCAGACAACTACGACCTGCAAGAGCTGCAAAAAGAAGCATTTGCATATAAGGCCGACTATGCCCCGGCCAAGGAAATGGTCAACAAACCCCATCAGGCCAACCTCCTGAAAATTGCCGCTGAACTGATGCTTGGTGAAAAAAAATGTTACACCGCCATGAACCTGTACCGGCAGGCTGCGCTGTTCGGCACTGCAACCAACAGTGAATTCTGGTTTGCAGCCTCACGAGCCGCCACCTGTGCTGAAAAATGGGAAAAGGCAAGCCTGGCTGGATATTTAGCCTATCACCTGTCAAACAAGGTTGAACAGCAGGCTCCCGGACTCCTTCTGGCCGCCAGTGCCTTGGAAAAGCGGACCAGTTATTATGACAATTGGTACCCGGCTATCACAACCGCCTATGAAATCCTCAAGGAGATTGACGATACCCCCTTTGTCAGACAAAAACTGCAAGACTATAAGGACAAGGAGGCCGCAACCCGGATGCTGCAAGTGAAGCGGTCTTATGCAAGAGCCAGTGGCGACCATGCCGTCTTGTGCATCAAATTTAACGATTATTTTTCCAGCTCTACCCTGAACAGTATCAACGATTACCTCCGTGTCACCCCGTCCCTGCAATCCCGTTTCACGGTTGATGGACGAGAACTCTGCGTTGGCGGAGCTGCCTATAACACTCAATACAGGATCGTTATCCGTAAAGGACTCAAAAGCAAAAACAAAACCCTGACAAAAACCGACAGCCAGGCCATCAAATCCGGTCACCGGGAATCCTCCCTCTGGTTTAATCAGAACGATTATGTGCTGGCCAATCCGTCCAATCCAACCGTTGGAATGTACAGTGTCAACCTTGAAAAGGTTGATTTTCGTCTCTATCGCATCCATGAACGGAACATCCTCAGTGAATTTGTCCAGGAGAATTTTCGCAACAGCCTGGATGAATATGAACTCCGCTCCATCCAAAACCAGTTCGGCGAAGAGGTCTGGCAGGGAAGCGCAGATATCAAGGCGGACAAAGATACCACCCACACCAGTGGACTTACCCTGCCCGACCATGTCCTTGCCAGCCCTGGTCTCTATATCCTGGTTGCTCGGGATGCCCAAAAAGAGACCAGCCGCTGGGAAGATCACGCCTCACAGTGGCTGGTGGTCACGGACATCGGCCTGACCAGTTACCAGGGAGGAAACGGCATGACCGTTGCAGCACGCAGCCTGGCAAGCGGACTCCCCCTGGAGGGAATCAATATCTCCCTGGTGGCTCGCAACAATCAGGTGCTGGCAACTACAGCCAGTGATGTCAACGGAGTGGTTCGTTTTGCCCCTGGCCTGCTGCTGGGTAAAGGCGGTCGCAGGGCTGTTCAGCTCTCAGCCGTTCACGCTGAATATGGCTTCACCTTTTTATCCCTTAACAAGGCTCCCTTTGATCTCAGTGACAGGGGTGTAGGAGGTCGGTCTGCTCCTGGGCCCATTGACGGTTTTGTCTATACGGATCGGGGCATGTACCGGCCAGGCGAACCTGTTCACCTGACCGCTCTGGTGCGGGATCATCTGGGCAAGGCCATTGATGCCCCGCCCCTGACCCTGCGTTTACAAAACCCTTACGGAAAAACTGTGCTGGAACGTACCCTGAAAGCAGATAATACTGGTGGCTACACGACCAGAGTTACCCTCTCGGCAGGGGCTCGTACCGGTGACTGGACCGCCCTGCTCTATGTTGACGTGGAAGAGAAACCAGTGGGACAGGCCAGGTTCCAGGTCAGGGCATTTAAACCGCCCCGTATTGAGGTGCATTTGACAGGAAAGGATGCGTTGCGGGTCGGCAGCGAGGCGTTTGTCGGGGTGCAGGCTGATTATCTCTACGGTTCTCCGGCTGCTGATCTGTCGGTGAGCGGTGAGTTACAGTTCCTCTATGACCCGCATCCCTTTACCGATTTCAAGGATTATTGCTTTGGAAATTTCTTTGGAAACAAAGGTACGCTTAATTCAGTCACAGCACTGGAACCGGAGCCGATCCGCACCGACTCCAAAGTGTATGGTCAACTGGTAGTAATGCTGCCGGAAAAACCCGCCACCAACCAGCCCCTCAAGGCTCGTTTACTGGTATCGGTGATGGATATTGACGGTCGGGTGGTAACCGCAACCTCGGAACATCCGGTGCGGCATCTTGACCAGTATCTTGGAGTAAAGCCGCTCTTTTCGGACAATCAGGTACAGGCTGACAGTGAGGCAGGTTTTCAGATTGCAGCCCTTGACAGCCATGGGCTGCCTGTACAGAGCAAAATCAGCTATCGACTGATCCGGGAGGAGGTCGATTACCAGTGGTTCCGAGAAAATGATCGCTGGGGCTATGAACGCATTATCAGGAAGCATGAGGAGAAACGAGGCAGTATAGACAGCACGCTCCAGGCTGCAAAGCTTGCCCTCCATGTTGGACAGGGACGATACCGGCTGAACCTCTACTCGGATAGTGGAAAAAATGGGAAAAATGAAAAAAACACCTTGCTGACCAGTTACCGGTTCCTGGCAGGTAACCAGTTGATAGGTGAGAGCAATACCCCGGACGGGGTCAAGATCACCCTGGATCGTAAACAGTACCGGGTCGGAGATACGGCTCGCCTGACCCTGGAGTCTCCCTATCCGGGTGAGGCCAGCCTGGTATTGGCAGGACGGGATATTCACAGTATCAAGAACTTTCATCTGAACGCATCCGGGCAAGGCAACACCCACACCCTGGAAATCCCGGTAGCAGACAACTGGGGAGCCGGGGCTTATGCCATGGTAACGGTCTATCGACCCGGCCAGGACAGCACCAAGGGTGCGGGCCGGGCCATCGGACTGATCTGGCTGGATATTGACCCGGTTGAGCAGCGGCTCGGGGTAACCATTGACAGCCCGGAACAGGTTCTGCCCCGCCAGACCATCACTGTGCCGGTACTCATTACGGATGCACAACCGGGCCAGCCAGTCAACCTGACCCTGGCTGCGGTGGACGATGCAGTGTTACAGCTATCCGACTTTCAATCTCCAGATCCCCTGGACTGGTTTTTCAAAAAACAACGACTGGGTACGGCCATGCGTGATCTGTACGGCCAGCTTATCACCCCGCCCAACGCAAAACCTCTTATTCTGCGTACTGGTGCCGGTGATGGAGAACCCCTGCGCGGGGCTCCAAAATCCAATATCAAAATTGTATCGCTCTTTTCCGGGGTAGTCTCCACAGACGAGGACAACATAGCCAGAATCGAGCTTGACCTGCCTGACTTTAACGGCAGGCTGCGCTTGATGGCTGTAGCCTGGACAAAAGAAAAGCTGGGTTCTGCGGAGCAGCAGATGCGGGTCAGTGATCCGGTGGTGGTCTCCCCTTCCCTGCCCAGGTACCTTGCCAGGAATGACAAAACCTTTATCCAGGTACTGCTGGACAATGTGAGCGGGCCAGAGGGTGAATACCGGCTTGAGATTGAGGCCCGGGGAGTCCTGTCTATAGTGCAAGATAAACCTCAAACAATCACCCTGGCTCAGGGAAAACGAGCCAACATCAACCTGCCCCTCAAGGCGGACAGTATTGGTGACGGCAGCCTGACCCTGATCCTCACCGGCCCGGACAACTATACCTACACAGGAGACTTTGACCTCAATGTGCGGGGCAAATACCTGCCCACCCTGACCCGCACCTTTTCCAGGCTTGAACCGGGTGCGGCCATGGTGGTAGATCAAAAACTGAGCAGGGGGCTGTTTCCCGAAACCGTACAGGTCAAAATCAGTGCGGCGGCTGCGCCTAACCTGGATGTGCCCGGTCTGCTGGCCGAACTTGACCGCTATCCTTACGGCTGCCTGGAGCAGTTGACCAGCCGAGCCATGCCCCTGGTTCATGCCAATGAACTGGCAATGCGCTTCAACTATCCAATGGATGCGGCCTTACGAGACCGGGTTGACGAGGCCGTTGACCGTATCCTGCAAAAGCAAAAGAACTACGGTGCATTCAGCCTGTGGTCGGATTACGGTGACAGTGAACCATGGCTCTCTGCTTATGCCATGGATTTTCTCACCCAGGCTCGCCATAAGGGTTATACAGTGCCTGACTATTTTTACCTCAAAGGACTCAACTGGCTGGCAGAGCAGGTCACAGAGACCCATGATCCTGAACTGTATCAACTGCCCTCACTGGCCTACGCCCACTGGGTACTGGTGCGGGCCGGACAGGGGAAACCCGAGGATGGACGCTATCTCTTTGACAACTATTTACAAGATTTCACCTCTCCCCTGGCCCTGGCACAGCTCTCTGGTGCCTTAGCCATGCAGGGAGATCTGCTTCGTGGACGCAAGGGTGCTGCTGCCGCACTCCTCCTGCAGGGTAGCGAGCAAGCGGATCACCACAGCTACGGTTCCCGTCTCCGTGACCTGGCCGGGCTTATCAGTACCCTCCACCTCAGTGGGGCGAAACTGGCTGATCCTGCTCCGGCCTGGGAAGAACTCACCCGGATGGTGGCAAAGAAAAAATATCTCTCCACCCAGGAACAGGCCTGGCTGATTCAGGCGGCCATGACCTTGGATAACAGCCAAAAACTCAACCTTGTCTATACCAGGGATCAGGGTCAATCCATGATTGACGACAGCGGATTCTTTACCTTTAAACTGCGGGGTGATGAGCTGGAAAAACCAGCTACCCTGCTCAACAAGGCAGATAAAGCGGTGTGGATTGTCACTGAGGTGCAGGGGGGGCCCATGGAAGAACCGCCCCTGGTGGCAAATAATTTCACAATCAACAAGCAGTGGTTTACCCTTGGTGGAGAGCCAACAAGCATGGATAAGGTTACCCAGGGAGAGCTGATCCTGGTCACCCTGCAGGGAAGGGTCTCTGCGGATCGAAACT
>DAOVTM010000464.1 GCA_030633145.1 Desulfobulbaceae bacterium | reverse complement strand
TTCAACATCCAGCCAGGCAGAAAAGGCCATGGCCTCATACCAGCAGATACCAACCACTGGCTGGTTACGACCGTTCCAACGACTCTCATTCCAGTAAAAAGGTTCGTGCCGTCGCTCAACCGGCCTGAACTGTAAATGTGCCTCATACGTCTTGCGAAGATCCGCATCATCAATAAGCGACAGGTCTGAATCCTTTCCCTGTAACCAGTTCAACCCCTCCTTGCTCCACCATCTTTGCTCTGTATAGCCGCCCGCCTTAACAAAGGCACCATACTGGACATTGGTGACAGGATAACGGCTGATGGAAAAAGCAGGCAGCTTGAGTTGATGGGCCGATTTTTCATAATCAAGATCATCGTCACTGCCCATGGTAAAGCTCCCGACCTCCATCTCCATCCAGTCAATATCAGGCAGATTATCCCTGCCAAGTCCAACACCTGGGCGCAGGTCACCAAGACGACCAAGTACCTCGGCTGCCTTGGCCCGTTCGCTGAGAGCAAGACCGCCTTGATCCAGCATTTGGACAAGCCAGCCCCTGGCTCGCTCACGAACTGCAACATATACCGCATGGGTACCGGCTCGCTCAGCGGCACGCAGGTCAAGAAGCCCCATACCGACAAGGGCGGCCAGCCGGTAGTAAAACTCCTCATCCTCGACCTTACAGGCAGCCTCTACAAGGAGGTCATTGAGCAGACCAAGGGCAACACCCATGCCACCCTGCCGCCTCTTGCCGACGATCAACAGGGCCACCTCCCGCCACCACTGTTGATCCCGATGGAGTAGTTCCTTGAGATCAACTGCCAGATCAACGGCTGTTTCAGCAAGATGGCAGGCAGCAAGATATTCCTGAAAGGAACGATGAACAAAGGCATAGGTGCCATCGCCGCGCCCGGTGAGAAGACCGGCACGGCGGTCAAGAAAACGGAGCAGCCCCTTGGAGTTTCCACCCTCCTCGGGCAATACCTTGGCAAGGATGCCAAGGATGGTTTCATCTTCAATGTCTGCCGGGGCATCATCACGCTGCTCCTGAACCCCCTGACGTTCATGGGTGACAAAGGCGAGTCGTTCAAGCCCGCTGCGAAGCACTTCAACATCGTTCAATGCCTCGATGGTCTCCTTGTCCAGCAGGCGGGCACCTGTTTCGTCCGGCTCGTCAAGACGGCTCTGCCAGCGATGCAGAAGGAGAAGCACTGATTCCTCATACAGGTCTGCGCGATCCTCGGGCAGCTTGGAATTGCTGGAGTGGAGCGAGCAGATCAGGGTAAGGAGCAGAGGGCGGGAGCCGAGATCAGCGAGATAATCCCGTTCGTTAAAAGTAGTCTTCAACTTGTTGCCCCGTTCCAGGGCTGCCGGCTCCTGCCAGGACATCAGGGGCATCATGGCCCGGTACCAGTTTTCCACAAAGCCATTCATCTGATTACGGTTGAGGGCGGCAAGGGTCAACTGGCTGAAACCGGCCAGATAATGCTCACCCCCATAGGCGTAGGGACGGGCCGTTACCAGCACCCTGGCACTGGGGCCAAGGGTATCACTGAAGGCCTGAATGGATTGCAACAGGCAGCGGCGGCGGCCACCTGCCTCGGGGGCCTCATCAAGCCCGTCAAGAAGAAAGAAGCCTCTTTCTCGCAGGTGATCACGCAGGGCCGGGAATCCAGCCTCCAGTTGATCCGCTCCAACACCATTTTTTTTCAATTCCCGCTGAATGCCGTCCCAGAGCAATTCAGCAGTACCGCAGGAGTTGTTGTCAGGGAGATGGGGGCCAAGTTCCCGCAGCACAAGCCGCAAAGGTAACAGACCGACAAAGGACTCAGGCAGGTCTTTGGATGGGTTACCCCCAAGACTGATAAGGGCCAGCTGCCGGGCAAGGTAATGGACAAAGGTGGTCTTGCCGGAGCCGGGATCACCGAGTACCACCACCCTGGCACTCTCTCTTTCGGACAGAGCCGTGAGCAGGGGGCCGCGTTCGCCGTCACTGTCCCGGGCAAGGCGCAGCATCCATTCACGCCCCTTTTCACCTTCTTTGCGTGGCCGGGCAACCACATCAAGATCCGTATATACCGAGGCAAGGGGGATCTGGTCATCCGGGCCGGAAAAACGGGGATCGACAATACCCAGGGGTAAGCGGTTGCATTCTTTTTTCAGGGTATGGTAGTAGGTGGTGATAATTTCCCGGAAGGATGGGGGCTGTGGGGTGTGCATTACCGTGTTGTCGTTGCCGACAAAAACAGTGCTGTTGGAAATATCTCCTGTACTGATCCTGTCTCCCTCTCCCGGTTCATTGTCGTCCCTGGAGATGGTTCTCTTCCTTTGCGCCATCCAGGTTAAAAAGCCAAGCACACCAGCACCCAGAAGCAGGACAATCTGAAGAAGTGAATCAAGACCTTGCAGGAAAGAGCTGTTGCTCCCTGTCCAGTCGAACAGACTGGCAATCAGGGGAGACCACAGCGAAATCGTGACAGCGAGAATGACGAGGGCAATAATAGCAAAGATTCGCACGGGCATATTACCTGAATGGAAAAGTCCGAGCCTGCGTCAAACGGAGACCCGGACGGTTTACTCTTTGGCCGGCCGTCCAGATGACGGCGCGACCGGGAACGAACCGGGCTGGCTTTTAGTTAATGACTCCGTCCGCTGTCCGTGGACAACGGCTTTACCGGTCGTAGATCAAAAAGCTATGGAAAGAACCACACGACAACCTATATTGTTGTTGTAGTTATCAGGAATGTTCCTGTTGCGATACGCGCACCGGGCGGTTCCGGCTCGGTCCCGACGGTTCAGAACCGCCAT
>DAOVTM010000106.1 GCA_030633145.1 Desulfobulbaceae bacterium | reverse complement strand
GGTAAAGACTGGCAACAAACTGGAGATACTCGTTGCCAGTAAGTTTTTCAAAGAGCCAGGGACGATCCGGGATATAGCCGGTATCCTGCTTGCAGGTAAGGGGTTGCTCTATCAGTGAGTTGCCATTGATCGTAATGGTGCCGCTGTCCGGTTTAAGGAGACCGGCCAGTATCTTGATGGTCGTGGTTTTGCCTGCCCCGTTGGGTCCGAGGAAACCGAATATTTCTCCGGCTTGTACCTGTAGGTTGATATCATTGACTGCGATAAAGTCGCCAAAGGACTTGTTCAGGTGATGAATTTCCAGGATGTTGTTCATAGAAGTCATGGTTATATTATTTTCAACCTTATTTCAGCCATCCGAAAGGATGGTTATCTGGAGATTACCCAGCAAGGCTCCTACGGTCATCTGTTCTTCCATATCACCCCGTTTGAAACGGATGTGATAGAGATCCGCCGGAATCTGATTGGTGGTGCTATCAAGGGTGAGCCACTGGTCATTTAAACATATCTCATTCCAGGCGTGGTAATAAAAGGCGTTTTTATACATCGTTACCCCGGTGGCAATGGCAGTGGGGATGCCAACACCCCGGGCAAGGGCCGCAAACAGGGCCGCATGTTCATTGCAGTCACCCCTGCGGTTGCGCAGGGTGGTCAGGGCATCGGGCAAGCCGAGAACCGGGCGTTTTTCAATGTTTTCATAGACCCATGTTGAGAGCAGTTTAATCATACTGACATACTCTGTTTCAGTGCCGATGATCTCCTGTGCCAGGGCGGTTATGTCTGGATGATCTGCCTGCACATAGCGGCTGGGTTGCAGGTAATCATCTGCGCTACACTGCCCGGCAGAGTCTAAGGCAAGTGGGGGAAACTGTTCAAGTTCCATGGTAACGATCCCGTCCGAAAACTGCTGCCTGCCGCCATGGAGATCGGTTTCAAGATTATCGGGCATTGTGATCTGAAAACGACCAGTCCGGGCAGTGGAATCCAGCAGGGTACCCTTATATTTGACCGCAACCGCAGACAACAGCTCATCGCCGCTTGATTCAATGTCAACGGCCTTGAACTTGGGTTCTGCAAGAAAGACAAACCCGGCAGGTGACTTTTCCTTGATGATTTTGCCCTGGTCGTTCAGCCAGAAGCTCATCTTCATCCCGGAATGGGACTCGGTAAAGTGGTGCAGGTTATTTACTCGATCACCCAGCAGCAGTTTTTCTCGACCGTGATAGGTGATAATTGACTGGCGTGCGGTCAGAGAGAGGGGATCAAAAAAGGGGATTTTTAACTTATCACCAGGCTCGGCAAGCTGGGTAAGGAGGTAGCCGCGCTGGTTGAGCGGCAGCAGGGGAGGAGCCAGCAGAGTAATGGTATCATTGATAATAGTTTGGCCGGTATCAAGCGTGAAGGAGACCTTGCTGCCAGTCACCTTGCCAGTGGCATTCATGGTATAAAAGGGGGAAGAAAAAGAAAATTGAAAGGTTTGCAGGTGCAAACTGCTGTCCAGATTCGCTTTCAGTTCCATCTTGATGGGTTGGGTCTTGTTGAGTACCTTGAGCTGCATCTCTGCCCGCTGCACCACCTTAAAACCAGGGGTAGATCCTTTGTCAAGGGGACGAAAGTCTTCCAGCACATAGCCGATTCGTTTATCTTTTAAAAAGATGCCATAGTAGTGTTCATGGGCGGCTCGGCTCAGGACTTGTTGCTCGGTTTCTGTCAGACTGGAGACAAAAAAATCACGATTAACAATGAGCAGCAGCAGGATCAGCCAGCAGAGGGTGATGCTGATTTTGATAATTTTTGATAAACGTCCGGTCATGGTGCATGTTCTCTGATGTATCTCAGGCTATGTTTAAAATTATTCGGAAATACCTGTTTCTTAATCTATCTGGAAACAGGTGGTTCGTCAATGAACCGTTTCCTGCTTGCATCGATTTTACTGTAAAAATGACTTATGTCGGGATAATCATAAAAAAATGCAGAATTCCTCGTTCCTACGCTCCAGGTAAGCGAGCCTGCGAGACTCCGTCTATGGGAACCAGTGGGGAAATGTCCGATTAATTGTGCATTAGTACTTAATCAGCAAAAAATCCTGAATAAAATAGATTATTGCCTGTTTTCAGCCTATTTTGGTTGAATTAATAGGGAGAGTTTTGTAATTATATTCAATTTTGTTTTTTGCTGTACTGAGTTTTTACAAAAAGTCCAGCAGAGCAACTGTAATTCTCAACAATCCACTCGTGGTATTGATGGAAAATACAAGATAGTAAAATATAAATGAAACCAGACTTCATTGAATACATTCAGAATCATGTAGTTCTAGCAGATGGCGCACTGGGTTCCTACCTTTTTGAACAGGGTGTGGAACGGGGTCGCAACCTGGATCTCCTCAATCTGCAGTCACCGGATGTAGTCTTTTCTGCCCATGAAGAGTATATCCGTTCCGGCAGCCAGCTAATCGAGAGCAACACCTTTGGTGCCAACCGCTTTAAACTGCGTGAATCCGGCGCAGAAGAACAGGTTTTTGAAATCAACCGGGTCGGAGCCGCCATTGCCTGCAAGGCTGCCGGGCATCAGGTCTATGTTGCCGGGTCTGTGGGTCCCTCCGGTATTGCTTTTCCTTTTGAAGAGGAAGAGACTGACCAGGAAAAAATCACTCTGGATGATATCCGGGACAGTTTTAAACAACAGGTACTTGGCCTGGCCGAAGGCGGGGCAGATGTCCTCATAATTGAGACCTTTTCTAATCTGGATGAAATCCTCCTTGCCATAGAGGTTGCGGTCAAGGAGACACCGCAACTGCCGATCATCAGCCAGATGGTCTTTCCGGCCAGGGCCAGAACCGTACGCGGTGATGATGCCCTAACCTGCGGACACAGGATGCGGGATGCCGGAGCTGCGATTGTGGGAAGCAACTGTGGCCGGGGTATTGATGCCATGGTGCTGGCCATTGCAACCATGTCACCCCTGGCCGGGGAAGGGGTGCCGCTGTCAGCCTTTCCCAACGCAGGGATGCCGGAAATGGTTGGCGACCGCATGATCTATCCTGCCCAGCCCGGTTATATGGCAACCAGGGCGAGGGAGATGATCAAGAGCGGTGTCCACCTGATTGGCGGCTGCTGCGGTACCACACCTGCCCATGTGCAGGAGTTTCGCCAGGCTCTGAAGATTAAACCGGTTCGTATTTCCGGTGTAGAAGTTGTTGCAAGCCATGAGGATGACCAGGCCAGGGATGGAAAATCAAGGATTGGCGGTTTTCTGTCAGGACTTGTTGCCGGACGACTGCCCATTATTGCTGAACTTGATCCTCCCACCCATCTTGATGTGGAGCCGGTACTCAGGGGGGCGGCAGCATTAACTGAAGCCGGTGTGGATGCGATTTCTCTGGGTGAAAATCCCCTTGCCATCCTTCGTTCCGGTAACCTGGGGGTTGCCTCCCTGATTCGTAATCAAACCGGGGTACAGACTATTATTCATCAGACTGGTCGGGATCTTAATGCCCTTGGGTTACAGTCCAGGATGATGGAGGCTCATCTGCTGGGTATTGAGGCGGTGCTGGCCGTGTCAGGTGATTCTGCGGCTGGGACGGATCAGCCGGGAGTGAGCGGGGTCTTTGACCTGCGCTCGCAAGGATTGATTGGGATGCTGGACGGCATGAACCGGGGCGTGAACATGGCCGGACGATCTATTAAAGAACACACCAATTTTTCCATTGGGGCGGCATTTAGTTTTCGACCTTCCAGTCCTGATTTGCAGATACGTCGATTAGAGAAAAAGGCAGCTGGTGGTGCCTTGTATGCCATGACCCAGCCCCTTTTTTCCAGGGAGCGGGTTGAGCAGATGATGAAGAAGGTCAGTCATCTCGATATTCTCATATTTCCGGGGATATTTCCCCTGATTTCCTCTCGGAATGCTGAATTTCTTCATAACGAGGTGCCGGGTATTTCCGTACCTGCTGATTTACGAAAAAAACTGGCAGCATTTGATCAGGTTGCTGACCAGCGCAAAACGGCCTTGGAATATACTGCGGCCCTGGTGGAAGATATTGCACCTTTTGTTGATGGATTGTATCTTATCAGCCCCCTCAATAAATGGGATATTGTGCTGGATTTTGTTGTTCAGGTGCGGCAGGCCGGTTACAAGGGTAGCGGTCGTGCTGATCGGTATTGTGCGTGATAGAGCTTACATTCATCGTCTAAAGGAGATAGTATGGAACTTTCCGCAGTATTAACATCCGCACCTGAAGGCGGATATTTTGCATTTAACTCTGAAACAGGAACAACAACACAAGGTGAAACAGTAGAGGAAGCATTGACGAACCTGCGTGAAGCAACTGAGCTATACCTTGAAGAGTTTCCTGTAACTAAGATACCACGTCCGTTACTGACTACTTTTTACTCGTTTACTCGTTCCTACGCGCTGCGTGGGAATGCGCATCGGCGTGCTGCGCCATAAAAGACGCAGCGCGTCCCTAACCGTTCCCACGCAGCGCGTGGGAACGAGAGTAAATTTCAAAACTGAAATATAAATAATAGGAGCTGTACATGTCGAGTCATTTATTTACATCCGAATCTGTCTCAGAAGGACATCCGGACAAGGTAGCGGATCAAATTTCCGATGCCATTCTTGATGCAATACTTGCTAAAGATGCCCATGCCCGTGTTGCCTGCGAAAGCCTGGTCACCACCGGCCTGGCCATGATTGCCGGTGAAATCACCACCTCGGCCTGGGTGGATATGCCCTCCATTGTCCGTGAAACCATCAGGGAGATCGGCTATAACTCATCAGATATGGGTTTTGACTGGCAGTCCTGCGCAGTCATGACCTCCATTGACAAGCAGTCCACGGATATCGCCCAGGGCGTGAACGAGGGTTCCGGCCTGGATCTGGACCAGGGAGCCGGCGACCAGGGGTTGATGTTTGGTTATGCCTGTGATGAGACCAGCGTCCTGATGCCCATGCCCATTATCTATGCGCACAGGCTGGTTAAACGGCAGTCCGAGGTTCGCAAGACTGGTCTGCTGCCCTGGCTCCGTCCCGATGCCAAGAGCCAGGTAACCATCCAGTATGAAGATAACGTAGCAAAACGGATTGAGGCGGTGGTTCTCTCCACCCAGCACAGCCCGGATGTGAACTATGCCGATCTCAAGGAAGGGGTTATTGAAGAGATCATCAAGCCCATCCTGCCGGAAGGTATGATAGATGCAGACACCAAGTATTTTGTCAACCCCACCGGCTCCTTTGTCATCGGAGGCCCGGTCGGCGACTGCGGAGTTACCGGACGTAAGATCATTGTCGATTCCTACGGAGGACGCGGCTCCCATGGCGGCGGTGCATTTTCAGGTAAGGATCCGTCCAAGGTAGATCGTTCTTCTTCATATATGGGTCGTTATGTGGCAAAAAATATCGTTGCCGCTGGACTGGCTACAGAGGTTGAGGTACAGATCGCTTATGCAATCGGCATTTCCCAACCGGTTTCCATTAATGTCAAGACCTTTGGCACGGGTAAGGTTTCCGAGGAAAAGATGATCGAGGTTATCCGTCAGGTATTTGATCTGCGACCCAAGGCCATTATTCAACAGCTTGATCTGCTCCGTCCCATCTATCATCAGACTGCTGCGTATGGTCATTTTGGCCGTGAGCTGCCGGACTTTACCTGGGAACGAGTTGATAAGGTTGATGAGCTGAAGGATGCTGCCGGAATCTAAGAGACAGGAATCAGAAAACAAGTACAAAATAATAAGAATAAAACAGGAGCAAATAAACAACAATGAGTGATTACAAAGTAGCTGATATGGGTCTTGCTGACTGGGGCCGCAGAGAAGTAGCCATTGCCGAGACTGAAATGCCTGGTCTGATGGCTCTTCGCAAAGAGTACGGTGAGAGCAAACCCCTTAAAGGGGCGCGTATTGCAGGTTGTCTGCACATGACCATCCAGACCGCAGTTTTGATGGAAACCCTGGTTGAATTGGGCGCAGATCTGCGCTGGTCTTCCTGTAATATTTTTTCCACCCAGGATCAGGCGGCCGCAGCCATGGCAGAGGCCGGTATCCCCACCTTTGCCTGGAAGGGTGAGAGTGAAGAGGAGTTCTGGTGGTGCATTGAGCAGACTATTTTCGGGCCTGACGACTGGCGTCCCACCATGATCCTTGATGACGGCGGCGACCTGACCCTGATCATGCACGACAAGTACCCGCAGCTGCTCAAGGACGTGCGTGGTATCTCCGAAGAGACCACCACCGGAGTGCATCGTTTAAATGAGATGGCGCAAAAGGGTGAGCTGATGACCCCTGCCTTTAATGTCAATGACTCGGTAACCAAGTCAAAATTTGACAACCTGTACGGCTGCCGCGAATCGTTGATCGATGGTATCAAGCGGGCAACAGACGTTATGATTGCCGGTAAGGTCGGAGTTGTGGTTGGCTATGGTGATGTGGGTAAGGGATGCGCCCAGGCCCTGCGCGGCATGGGGGCTTCAATTCTGGTAACCGAGATTGATCCCATCTGCGCCCTGCAGGCTGCCATGGAAGGCTATAGGGTCGTGACCATGGAAGAGGCTGCTCCGGTGGGCGATATATTTGTTACCTGCACCGGCAACCTGGAAGTCATCACCCGGGCGCACATGGACGTAATGAAGGATCAGGCCATTGTCTGCAATATTGGTCATTTTGATTCAGAAATTGATATTGCCGGAATCCGTGATCTTGAATGGGAGAACATCAAGCCCCAGGTGGATCACGTTATTTTCCCGGACGGCAAGCGGATTATCATCCTGGCCGAAGGTCGTCTGGTCAACCTGGGCTGCGCCACCGGTCATCCCAGTTTTGTGATGAGTAACTCCTTTACCAACCAGGTTTTGGCCCAGATGGAGCTTTGGAAGAACTCTGAGCAGTATGATAACCAGGTTTATTTCCTGCCCAAAAAACTTGATGAGATGGTTGCCAGACTGCATCTGACCAAGATTGATGCCCACCTGACCACCCTGAGCAAGGAGCAGGCCAATTATATTGGTGTTGATGTTGAGGGGCCGTATAAGCCGGAATATTACCGCTATTAAATGGCAGGCTGAAGGTACAAGGTGAAGGTTTATGCTTTTACCTTTAAAGCATTGCAAAGGCACAGGGCATCCCTGTGCCTTTGTGCGTTTATCCCTTCACAAATTCCGAGTCTCGCTGATTTATGAAGCCTGCATTAATAATTATTCTCCTCCTGCTTCTCTTGAGCGGATGCGCAAGTCATAGAGCAAAATTCATTGAAACTACTGCCTATTGCGGCTGCGGACAGTGCTGTTCCTGGGAACGGGGTAGCTGGTACTGTCTTAAACTGGATTTTTGGAACCGGTACGTGTCAGCGCAGGCAGTGCCAGGGCATGGTGAGCGACCGCAGAGGAGCTATCAAGGAGCCAGAACGTATTGATCTGTATTTTTCTTCCCACCAGGAGGCCCTGAATTGGGGCCGCCATACTGTAGAGGTCAAAATAGAATGAATGAATCTGATGATGTGCAGGTAATTGGCGGCGGCTTAGCGGGTTGTGAGGCAGCCTGGCAGGCAGCAGAGCGCGGGCTGAGAGTTATGCTGTATGAGATGCGGCCTCTCCGTTTTTCCCCGGCCCATGAGACCGAGCTGCTGGCAGAGCTGGTCTGTTCCAACTCCCTCCGTTCCGACAGTGTGGAATCTGCTGTCGGGCTTTTAAAAGAGGAGATGCGTCGGTTTGATTCGCTGATTATGCAGGCGGCTGATGCAACCTCAGTTCCTGCCGGATCTGCCCTGGCTGTGGATCGGGCGAAGTTTTCCAACCATATTTCCGAAGCTATAGCGGCCCATCCCAATATTACCGTTATCCGTCAGGAAGTCATTGAGCTGCCCCCATCAGACATCCCGGTCATCCTGGCCACCGGTCCCCTTACCTCCGAGGCCATGACCAATGCCCTGGTGGAACTTACCGGAGAAAAACATCTGGCCTTTTACGATGCCATAGCCCCCATTGTTGATGCAGAATCCCTGGACAGGACGATCATCTATCGAAAATCACGCTGGGATGATGATAATCCAGGAGATTATCTTAACTGTCCCATGGACGAAAATCAGTATAAGACGTTCATTGATATGCTGATCAATGGTGATTCTGTCCCACCCAAAGAATTTGAAAAGCCAAAATATTTTGAAGGCTGCCTGCCTGTTGAGGTGATGGCGGAACGGGGTGTGGACACCCTCCGTTACGGCCCCATGAAACCCGTTGGCCTGGCCCACCCGCAAACCGGCACCATTGCCCATGCCGTGATTCAGTTACGGGCGGAAAATCTGCAAAAATCAATGTACAACCTGGTCGGATTTCAGACCCGGCTCACCTATCCAGAACAGAAACGAATCTTCAAGACCATTCCAGGGCTGGAAAATGTAGAGTTTGTCCGCCTGGGTTCCATCCATCGCAACACCTTTATCTGCGCTCCAGAACTGCTGGATAACTCCCTGCAACTGAAAAAACGGCCTGGCCTGTTCCTGGCTGGGCAGCTTTCCGGGGTAGAAGGGTATGTGGAATCCACGGCTATGGGGCTGCTTGCCGGAATCAATGCAACCCGTTTGCAGCAGAATAAAGCAATGGTCATACCGCCCCAGGAAACAGCCCTTGGTGCCTTAATCCACCACTTGACCGAAACAGAACCAGCCCGTTTTCAACCCTCTAATGTCAACTTTGGTCTGTTCCCACCCCTATCGAGAATAAAGGGGAAAAAAATTAAAAAAAGAGATCGAGGCAGGATCAGGTCTGAGAAGGCGTTGCAACTGCTGGCGGATTGGCAGCGCGAGTTTTGATTGACATTAATTTCGATAGCATAGGAATTTCCATTTTGCACCCTCGTTCCCATGCTCCTGCGTGGGAACGGTATCTGGACGCTCCAGCGTTGTAGCAGCCGCTGGAGCGGCATAACACGGTTACCACAGACGGAGTCTCGCAGGCTCGCTTACCTGGAGCGTGGGAACCAGTGGCACAGGTCAGGGATTGAATTCGTCCGTAAGGCGATAAGCTCAAGTAATAACATGGAATATGATCATGAAAAAAAGAGTTCTTTACGCAGTTGCAAATTACGCTGAAATAGTTCGCAAAAATGGCTATTTTATAGACAAAACAAAGTACCTTAAAAAGCTGGAAACAGTAAATAATCCTGTTTTTCTCCGCCCCCGCCGCTTTGGTAAATCCCTGCTCTGTACCATGCAGACCTATTATTATGATTTGAATCACGCAGATCGCTTTGAGGAATTATTTGCTCATACCTGGATAGGACAAAATCCCACCGGCAACCAGAACAGCTATATGGTTATCTCCCTGGACTTCTCTGTCATTGACCTGGGAAAATCCGTGGACGATATTGAGTCCAGCTTTACCAGTCACTGTAATTATCCCCTGAAATTTATGAGGGATCGTTACAGTATATATTTGAAGGATATGCCGGAGATAGATGTTACCGATCCTGTCTCTGATAATCTTGCCAAGCTGTTGGATTATATCAATTTAAACAACCTGCCGCCCCTGTATATCATTATTGATGAGTATGATAATTTTGCCAACCAGCTGGTAACTGCCAATAAAGACCAACTTTACCAGGAGTTGACTGCTGATAATGGTTTTTTCAAGACTTTTTTTAAAACCTTGAAAGAAGGACGCAAAAGCGGTGCCATTGCCAATGTCTTTATCACCGGTGTCCTGCCCATCACCATGGATGATATGGCATCAGGATTTAATGTGGCCTCTTTTATAACTTTAGATCCATATTTTGAAAACATGCTTGGGTTTACTCAGGCGGAAACAGATGCCTTGGTGGATGACGTTTTTCAGGATTACAACATTGACCCTGCTTATCGCTCAGAGGTAGGTGCGGTGATGAAGAATCACTATAACGGATACCATCTTGTAACTCCAGATGGAGAGAGCCTCTATAATTCCACCTCAGTGATGTACTTCCTGAACTGGCTGCAAAGACATAAAACCATTCCCAGGAGGCTCACCGATGTCAACCTGAAAACAGATATTTCCTGGGTTCGCAGACTTACCGCCTCCAATCCGGCACAAACAGAAGAATTTGTCAACCGTCTCACCATCCACAACACGATCCTTTATGATGATATTTTTCTGGTGGAAAAAT
Source organism: Desulfobulbaceae bacterium (assembly GCA_030633145.1). Classification (GTDB taxonomy): domain Bacteria; phylum Desulfobacterota; class Desulfobulbia; order Desulfobulbales; family Desulfobulbaceae; genus DAOVTM01. Next base: position 266 of record DAOVTM010000106.1, on the reverse strand, counting down.
TCAACATGTACCAGTTTTTTGAAAAGTCTTTTTTTCCCATCTCCTTTTTCTATCTTGGCATGTTGACCATTAAAGATAATTTTCATCTTCAGCTTTCCAACCTCAACATGCGTACCATTTTTGTTCAATACTTTAACGAGATTCACCATATTGACGTTTCCACCCGTCATACCGAGTATATGCAAACCTTTGCCAATGAGCCGAATCTTGAATCGCTCTTTGCAGGGTATTGGCGAGAATATGTTTCTCAGCTGCCAGAGGCGATT
>DAOVTM010000075.1 GCA_030633145.1 Desulfobulbaceae bacterium | reverse complement strand
TTATGTTGCGAGTTTTTTTCACATAAATGTAATTAACAACATAACATGTTAATTATATTATGGAAAACGTTCCATTTCCCTCGCTCCCTGTTTTTGCCGTAAATTCAACAAGATAGAAAAACTCGCAAGATAACGCTAAGCTCAATCGTTAATTCCGCCTGGAAATAGGCTTGAGGCTTTACACTCCCCCTTCACCTTGTGCAGAAAATCAATCCAGGCAGCAAAGTTCTTCCCAGATGTTGCGGACAGAGAAATTGTCTCCAGATTCGGGTTGATTAGTAATGCCTCCCTGACGGCCTCCTCCTCAGAAAAATCAAAATACTGAAACAGATCGCACTTGGTGATCAGAAACAGATCGGTTCCACGAAAGGTGGTGGGATATTTTGCCGGTTTATCCGATCCTTCCGGGACAGAGACCAGTACCACACGTTTATGTTCGCCAAGATAAAAAGATGCAGGGCAGACCAGATTGCCGACGTTTTCAATAAAAATAATGTCAAAACAACAGTTAGAAGACTGATGCTCCAGGGCATGCAATCCCTTATGAACCATAGGCGCATCCAGATGGCAGGCACCACCAGTGGTGAGCTGTACTGCTGCTACCCCCTTGGCTCTGATCCGGTCGGCATCCCGTTCAGTTTCAATATCACCCTCTATGACCCCGATTTTCATTGAGTCGCCCAGCTCATCGATGGTTCGTTCCAGCAGGGTGGTTTTTCCAGAGCCGGGGCTGGAGATCAGGTTGATGGCCACTGCCCCCATCTGTTCGATGTGCTTACGATTGGATTCGGCCTGTTTCTGGTTTGCAGCAAGCAGGCTTTTATTGACCTCTACTATGGTGCTGGTGGCACTTTCTGTCAGCTGACACCCACAGACATCACACATGGTTTTACTCCATTTTGATTTGATTTATGATGCGTTATCCCGTTACTCCATTTCAACCTGATGCAAGATGAGTTCATCCCCTCCCACTGGCGAGAGCCGGTGTGAACCGCAGGCAGGACAATCTTTGTTGGTAAATCCGCCATAAGGGAGGCCAAAATCAAGCTCATGTACTTCTTGTTCAAGAACAATAGACTCACCGCAGTCAAGACACCTGTACAATGGCTGGGGAACCTCTATTTCCAGAACCGCTTCCCGGGTCAGGGGATTGTCCAGTTTTAAGGCATCAAAGCCAAAGGTGAAGGAATCGACTACTATCCCGGAAAACGGGCCAATGGTAACTGTGAGCCGGATAATACGCTCCACCTTATGTTCGGCTGCCAGGGTATGCAGTTGATCCAGGAGTCCCTGGGCAAGAGAAAGTTCGTGCATAAAGTACTAGCGGGTTAAGATCAAGAAGTTCCTGATAACAGTTGTTAACATATTCTGGGCAGTGGATGACCGGTGAGTGGTTCGATCAGTCTGGAACCGCCAATGCGGGTGGTCAAGGTTACTCTGCCCGGTTTATCATCAATGACTCTGCCGATAATGGCTGCCTCTTCACCCTGATCCATGCTGCGCATACATCCCAGGGTTGCTTCGGCCTTTTCCTGATCACAGATTACAATACATTTGCCTTCGTTGGCAAGATAGAGCGGGTCAAGCCCTATGAGTTCACAGGCCGCATTCACCGGGGGACGGATGGGCAGTTTATCTTCCTCAATGGTAATGGAAACGGAGGAGGCCGAGGCAATCTCGCACAGGGAAGTTGCCAGCCCTCCCCTGGTGGGATCGCGCAGGACACGGATGGAGTCTCCGCTCTGCTGTAAGACTGCGTCAACCAGGGGATGCAGAGCCATGGTGTCGCTTTGGATATCACCGTCAATGGCAAGACCTGCCTGGTTGGCCATGATGGTGATGCCGTGATCGCCGATGGTACCGGAAACCAGGACAACATTACCGGGTTGGGCGTTTTTTCCAGAGATGTTTACCTTGTCAGGTACCACGCCCACCCCGGTGGTGTTGATAAAAATCTTGTCTGCCTTGCCCCTGGGGACGACCTTGGTGTCGCCGGTGACGATGTCAACTCCTGCCAGCTCTGTGGCCTTGGCAATGGCAGCGATGATCCTCTCAAGATCAACAGCGGAAAAACCTTCTTCAATGATTAACCCCAGGCTGAGCGCAACAGGACGTGCGCCGCGCATGGCAAGGTCATTGATGGTGCCGTTTACAGCCAGTTCACCGATATTGCCGCCAGGGAAGAAGAGAGGATCAACCACATAGCTGTCTGTTGACATGGCTATTCTCCCGTTATACTGCTCCAGTATTGCACAGTCTTCCAGGCCGTCCAATACCGGATTGGAGAGATATTTGAGAAAGAGGTCTTTGATGAGATGTTGGCTGGCAAGGCCGCCGCTGCCATGGTCAAGGCTGATTGTTTTTGGTATGTTCATTGATTTTATCTCTGCTCTACGCAAGACTTTTGATAAATAAGAAGTCTGTTTTAACCACAGCTTTTAATTGTTAAGTAGGTGAACATAATTAATCTAACATTTTACAACGGACAGCATTTACCCGTTTCCTCGTTCCTACGCTCCAGGTAAGCGAGCCTGCGAGACTCCGTCTGTCATGTTACAGCCGCTGGAGCGGCATATCACGGTTCCCACGCAGGAGCATGGGAACCAGTGGGGAAATGTTAGATTAATTGTGCATTAGTACTTAACTCTGTGAACTCTGTGTCTGTGGTAAATTAATGTTTTTGTAAGATTGTCACTATTCCCAATACCGATAATAGGCCGCACAGGTTCCTTCACTGGAGACCATACATGGCCCGATCGGCTGCAAAGGCGTACACCGTTTACCATACAAGGGACAGGCAGGCGGCAGCAGTCTCCCCTTGAGGATATCGCCGCATTTGCATCCCTTTGGTTCCGGCGCAGGTTCCACATGCAGATCCAGCCGGGCAAAGGCATCATACTTTTTGTACCCATCCCGCAGACCAAGCCCGCTGCCTGGAATGATTCCCAAACCGCGCCATTCTGTATCTTCAATGGTAAAAACTTCATTGACCAGCTGCTGCGCCCGCTGGTTGCCGCTTTCTGTCACCACCCGGGTGTAACAGTTGTCCACTCTGGCTGTGTCATCACAAATCTGCCGGGTCAGTGACAACAGACCACTCACAATATCAGCAGGTTCAAATCCTGCCACAGCACAGCTGATATTGTATTTTTCAGCCAGTGGTTTATAGGCATCCGCACCGATAATAGCACTGACATGACCAGGGCAGAGCAGGCCGTCAATATTCAAATCAGGATCTGCCATTAACAGCTCCAGGGGCGGAGGCATGACCTTACCTGCGGAAATGACACAGAAATTATTCAGGCCAAGCCGTTCTGTCTCCAGGATAGTGGCGGCTATGGTCGGGGCAGTTGTTTCAAACCCAACTGCCGGAAAGACCACAATCTGATCTGTTTCCGCCTGAGCCAGCTGCAGGCCATCCATGGGCGAATAGACAATTTCCACCCTGGCTCCCTGCTCCCGGGCCTGGGCAAGGGATCCGCTGCTGCCTGGTACCCGGATAAGATCGCCAAAGGTAGCTATGATGACCCCATCCAGTCTGGCCGCAGCAATAAAGGCATCAACATGACCTGCCGGGGTTACGCAGACCGGACAACCGGGTCCAGAGATAAGCTCAATATTTTTCGGCAGCAGTGAGCGCAGTCCATGGCGAAAGATGGCATTGGTGTGGGTTCCGCACACCTCCATGATCCGAATTTTTCTGTCTGAATTCGGCACTGCCGACAGTGCCTGCAGCAAGACCTCTGCCAGATCCCTGCTTCTGAATTCATCAGCACATTTCACGAGGAACCACCTGCCTGATTATCCAGCTTACGCACACCCTCGGCCATTTCCTTGAATAGCTGTAGATTGATGAGCGCATCCTCTTCGCTCAGGGTATGGATGGCAAATCCCGCATGGACAATAAGGTAATCTCCGGGTGCGGCAGGCCGGTCAGTGAGATCAAGGCGCACATCAATGGAGATTCCGTCTGCGTCAACCACTGCTATCTGGGGCATGAGTGGATCTCCCGCATCCCCCCTGACTTCAATGACCTTCATTGGTATTGCCAGACACATTGTATTTTCCTCCGCCTATATAAGCTTGTCCGATCGCAATGCCACCGTCATTCACTGGCACCTGCTGACCGGAAAAAACCTGTAAATTATTTATTGATAATGCAGCTTCCACCCCTTCAAGGAGGAGTCTGTTTTGAAAACTGCCGCCGCCAAGGACAACAGTGTTGATTGCCCGTTCACTGCTCAACTCCTGTATCAACTGACAGATCGAACGGATGAGCCAGTTATGAAATGCAAGAGCAATAGTATTGACTGTAACCCCGTTGTCCAGATCCTCAATAATCCAGCTCACCAGCGGTCTGGAATCCAGCACTGATACGCTGTTGTCACGGAGCAGGGTTGACTGGTATCTCTCCTTCTGTTTCTGCGAGTTGTCCCATGCTTCCCAAGCCAGACTCTCAAGCTCCATGGCGGCCTGACCTTCATAATCCGTTATTAACCGAACCCCAAGCAGGGCAGCAACTCCGTCAAACAGGCGGCAGCACATCATGATGCAGAGCAGATACGCCAAAGGTATTAAAAAGCAGGGATAGCCCCATCCGCCACGGCTCCCGTGCTGCTCTGTCTCCGCCGGGAAGCAGCATCTGGGAGAGATGCCCCAGGCGGATGTAGCCTTGCCGGTCAACCTGATATATCTCTCCCCCAAAAATTGTATTATCCTCTCCAAAACCGGTGCCGTCAAGGATAACCGCCAAAACCGGCCCGTTAAGTCCATGTTCTGCCATGACAGCAGCGGCATGGGCATGATGATGCTGCACAGTGATACATGGGAGGTCAAGCCCTCTGGTATATTGGGCAGCATAACGGGTGGAGAGATAGTCCGGGTGCATGTCACAGGCGGCAGCCGGGGGCGAGGCATCAAGCACCGTTTGGAGATGGTCTATGGACTCAATATAAAAATCCATGCTCTCAGGGCTGGTCAGCTCTCCAATATGCTGACTGATATATGCCTCATTATTGCGAACCAGGCAAAAATTATTTTTCATCTCAGCACCACAGGCCAGGATGTCCAGGGTGGGCTGGGCAAGCTGCAGGGGAACCGGAGCATATCCGCGGCCACGACGCAACACCCTGGGTGTACCGGCCATGACTTTAACCACGGAATCATCTACCCGTGTGACGATTCCCCGGTGCCAGGTCAGATGCCAGCCGGGTATCGGCCTTTTTTTCCAGCAGGACAATGGGGTGCTGTGGGGAACAGAGCAGTTCTTTTTCCTGCTCTGAGATAATCGACAACTGTTCAGCAGCGGCAATATCCTGAACCATGATTGCCAGAGGTTTTGCCCTGCGATGTTTTCGTTCACGCAGCAGCTGGACAGCCTGATCCGACTCCGCATTGACGGCAAGATGAAAACCGCCAAGCCCTTTAATGGCAACAACAGTATTTTCTGTCAACGCCTGTACAGTCTCCTTAATGCAATCATCACTCTCTATCAGACTGCCTTGTCGATCATGCCAGCTCAATTTCGGGCCGCAGACCGGGCAGGCATTGGGCTGGGCGTGAAAACGCCGGTTCAGGGGATCTTCATACTCCTGTGTACACAAGTCGCAGAGCGGAAAAATCTTCATGGAGGTATTAGGCCGGTCATAGGGGGTTTTTTCCACAATGGTAAAACGGGGGCCGCAGTTGGTGCAGTTGATAAAGGGATACTGATAACGCCGGTCATCCGGATCATTCAACTCAGCAAGACAGTCCTGACAGAGGGCAATGTCCGGCGCAATTTGAGTGTTGGGTTTTACGCCGGGATCACTGGGCAGGATGGTAAAGGCGGTGCAGACAGGCAATGGTACGCATTTCCTGATATCAAGAGAGGTGATGCTGGCAATGGGGGGAGCCGTATGTTGCAGGTCATGGATAAAGCGATCAAGCAGGTCTGCTGTGCCTTTAATCTCAATGACCACCCCGTCACCGTTATTGGCAATGGTACCAATTAGCTGATGCGCATGGGCCAGCCGATAGACAAAAGGACGAAACCCCACCCCCTGGACAATGCCGTGGACGGTTATTTGTACTGCCTGGAGGTTATTTTGATTAGTCATTCAGCCCATAATGAGCTAAACGTTCTCTTACTTCAAGGGGACAGTCTTCGCTTGAAAGAGAGGCTCCCAGTAAATGTATAATAAATTTATCTGATTTACCAAGGAGTTGATTTGAATATGATATTAGTTTTTGTACCCAATGATAAAGCACTTGATTATATAAAGGCTCATCAGGTAAATCCCAATAGTATTTTGCATCCTTTGGTGAAATATGTTTTACAATTCTAATTACTTCTGAGGCATTGTTTTTTAGATGCAAGAAAACATGTGGAAGATTGTTGTACATCTGATTATTAATCTTAAGGGTAACTTTCCCTCCAGCAGAAAATCTATCACGCAGAGATGAATCAACGACTCCATGACGTGCTGCAAGCCAGGAAGCTAAATTCTGATATTTCGTTGTGTTGCGGCTAAATATTTCAGGGAACCTTGCCATTGCCTCGTTTCTCAAAGAGGTTTGTTTATCTCCTGATAAATTGCTCCATAGCGAGACTGTTGGTTTCAGAAGAACTTCAGGAGTATCACCGCTATCCATCCACCATGGTTCTTCACCTCTTTTCGATATTGAGCGATAATAGTCAACTACCGGTCTTATCGGGTTATCCTGAGACCTCAATTTATCGTAACTTATTCCAATCTTATCGAAAATGCTATCCCCTGTATCAAGTTCCATATCAATTAAATAACGGGGAGAATGAGTTACTGCTATGTCATAGAGGCAGTCTTGATATAGGCGATATTTAAAACCTACAGGGTCGGTTAGCTTTGCGAAAAACAAGTAAATACGTTCAACATTATCAACACGAGTTGATTCAAGCACACTGTTTCCGGTACTTTTCCAGTAATTTTGCTTTGTTGTTTTTACTTCCACTCCATAGAATTTATTTACGATAATATCTGGAAATTTATACCCAGATATCAGATAAATAGTTTTATCAAAGTCTGTTCCTTTTGCTGCTTCACAAAGTGAGTCAAACACATCACTTTCAAAATCAATTGCCGATCTTTGAACAAAATACTCTGGATTGATACGGGCAGCGTGTTCTATTGCAACATGGCAGTCCTTGAGTAATTTTTCAAAATCGAATTTATCTTTATCTGTCCTCTCTGAAATAATCATAATTGCCCTTATTATTTCATAAGTACCGGCCAAAGCTCTTGCAATCTCCATGCTATATGAAAAGCTAAGAGTGGCGGTACAGCATTGCCAACAAGTTTATACCCTTCCGATGCACTAATTTTAAATTCTTTTCCCATATATGCGGGTTTTCTGACAAAATTAAACTCATCAGGAAAAGTTTGGATGCGTGCGCATTCTCGAATAGACAAACGGCGTTCTACTAAGCCTGCGTTTAATTCATGAGTGTTTTTACCCCCATGCTCTAGGGAGAGTCTACGAAATTCGATATTGCCATGATGCTCTGCTCTTATAGTCGGACCAATACCGGCTAAATCAACCTCAGTCTGTCCCTGGCAGTGAGAACCATACCATTTTGCTTTTGAATATGCTTGGTGAGATAAGTCTGTTGATTCGATAGGTTCTGGTAGGTCTAATATATAATCACCAACAGTCACATAGGGAAGTAACTCGTTTCGATGTGCTAAAGGTAACTCAATAGAGCCATGCGTTTGTTTAGGGTATGGGTTATAATTTTCAGAAATATTTGAAGAAGATAATTCTTTTATAGCTTTTTCGGTTAATGCGTCTTGTCGAAAACCAATAAAAATAACTCTTTCACGACTTTGAGGCACGCCGAACATCGGTGCACAAAGAACTTTAGCATCAATCACCAAATAGCCCGATCCTATCTCTCTAAAATCATTTTCAATTATTTTTTTTGCATCGGCTAAGCTGACAAGCCCTTTTACATTTTCCGCAACGAAAACTTTAGGTTTAACAATTTCAATTACTCGTCGCATCCATGTATAAAGTTTACCCCGATTTTCCTCTGTGGGACAGTCTATATCATTAAGTAGTTTTCCATGATGTCCTTTGTGAGAATTGAAACCATTTCTTTTTCCAGCAACACTGAAATCTTGACATGGAAAGCCCCCGGTAACTATATCAGCTGGCGGGAAAACTATATTTCCATTTTGGTGTTTTCTTACTAAATCTACAATGCTATCCAGATGAAATTTTTCTGTCTCTACCTTTGCTTTAGAAAAAAAAGGGAGCCAAGCAGCCTTTGCCGCAGAAACAATATCATTGGCAAAAATTGTTTTGAAATTCGTGCGTGGTAAACAAACCCACTCTTTTTTCGTATTTCCGTTTATCCACTCAGGATGAATTGTGGGATTTATTGATTTTGACAAGACTGAAAAGCCCCCTTCAAAACCTAAATCCATTCCTCCGCAACCTGAGAAAAGGGACAATAGTTTAATTTGATTCATTAAAGCTGTTTTTTTGAAAACTATTTATAATTAATCTGCAATTTCGAACTCAAAACACCTTATACCATTATTTGAATTGGATGTAATGTGCTTTATTAACGAACATTCCGTACTTCGTGCAACCAGTTTACCTGAATTTCCAGAGCAGTACTTTCGACATTACCCTGCCTATGACTCCACATATTATTGGTATGCAAAGTTTCACCCCCCATCCCTAAGATTGTCATAAACTTGTCTCGGCACTTTCAACAACCGTAAAACCAGAGCGTGTTTTTCCGTAACACCCTTGATTGTTGTATGGATCACTTTGTCGCCTTTTGTAATCAACGCAAGGTAAAAGGTTACCATGAAATGAGCTCCAGGCAGACTCTTTTCCTGCTGATTTTTGAGTCATTTTCTACTTTTCTGATATGGGAAGGTTACACCGCAGAGCTGTGTAACCTGAGCCTTGAGCACACCAAAACACCTTGCCCGGTTGCACTACAGACTGCGTTAATTTTAAATATCGCTCGGTTGTTGTTAAACATAATATCAACAACATAGAGCAAAAAAGGACCATTTTTAATCTATTTTTGCGTAGAATTTCTGTAGGAGCATTGTATTGTCCAGAAAACAGTACGGTTTCAAGTTCACTTTACGATTTCTGCACGACGAGATTTGCCCTACTGTTTCTTCTGGAGTTTGAGGAGGACAAGCGTACAGAGTTTTATTCGTTCAAAGAGGGATTCCAGAATAATATACTCATTTGCGCTATGGTCGCTAAACCCTATCGGCCCCATTCCATCAATAACACTCCCCCCTGCAGAGCCGAAAAAATTAGCATCAGATGTGCCTTTTCGTATTTCTGTAGCAAACGGCTGTTTAAGTTCCTGTGCCGCCTCCTCAATCTGCTGTACCAGATATTTTTGTGCAGCACTGTTCCTGGAAGCCTCCCACAGCGGACGCTCAGAAGTGACCTCCAGCCTTGAAGTACAACCTTCCACACTGGTGTTCTCGACAATCCCTCTGATAGCTTCCCGAATTTCAGTTTCATGTTCGCCATAGCTGTAACGGATATCAGAGGACAACACCGCATGCTGCGCAACGGTATTCCCGGCAATGCCGCCTCGAACCTTCCCCGCATTGAGATCAGTCCCCTTCCAGCGTGAATTCAACCCTTCAATTGCGATGATCTTATGGGCGATTTCCTGAACCGCACTCGCTTTTTTGCCCACAAGATTTCCGGCATGCCCCTGCACCCCATCAACGTGGATATCAAAGCTCAGTTTTCCACGACGGCCAATGACAATTTCATTACCAGATCCGCCTGATTCTGCAATCATCACATGGGTGGCCTTTGCAATAAGATCTTCAAAAACAGGTCGTGATGTTGGAGAACCCCGCTCTTCATCACTGTTGATAAAAATGCTTAAAGGCAATGAGTCAAGCTTTCCAAGCTTTCCAAGACTATGGAGACACTTCACTGCAAACAAAAACACCACCAGACCACCGAGCATATCCCCGGTTCCAGGTCCTATACATTTTTCTCCCTGTATATGAAATTCAGGTAATTCATCATAGGATGTAAACGTCGTATCCATATGACCTGCCAGGATGATCCCCTTTTCCTGAGTATGGTTCGTAAACAACAGGTGATCGCCATAGGGGGCATTGTCGCAAAACTTTTGCAGATTAAACCCAAGTTCCGAAAACTCTCTGCAAAAAATCTCCCCCACCCTGTTTACGGCAGAACTGTTTTCAGATCCGCCTTTTTCAGCAATCAACGATTGTAAACAGGCAATGATATTCTCACGTCTCGAATCTACATATCTAACGATTTTCTCATGCATGGCAGTATCTCAATGTTATCGTTCGTTGTCATATTTCATTACATGCCCGCCCCAGGTACGGAACAGAACCTGACCATCAACATTGGTATTTAAGATGTAATTTGGATTTACGGGAGTCTTACCACGACCACCGGGCGCAGTTATAATGTAGGTAGGGATTGCCAGACCGCTGGTATAGCCACGAAGATATTCCATGATTTCAAGACCATCTTCAATATGAGCCCTGAAATGACGTATCCCTTCGAGTTTCTTGCAATGGAAAATATAATAGGGTTTCACCCGAATCCGTAAAGCATCCTGCATCAGTTTCTTCATAATATGCTTGTCAGCATTAATCCCTTTGAGCAGTACGGTCTGGTTGCCAACAAGCACCCCGGCTTTTGTGAGCTTTTTAACGGCAGCTGCCGCTGGCTCTGTGATCTCTTTAGAGTGGTTAAACTGGGTGTTGAGATATATTGCGCCGTGCTTTTCCAGCATTTCGCAAAATTCATCGGTGATTCGCATGGGGAGTACAACAGGCGTTCGGGTACCAAGACGCTTGATTTCAACATGCTCGATTGCATCAAGTTCAGATAATATCCAATCAAGATAGTCATCAGCAACCATCAGGGCATCACCACCGGTGAGAAGAACGTCTCGAATTTCTGTGTTTTCCCGTATATAGGCCAGTGCTTCATTTATGCTATCTTTGGCATAACGGATATTCTGATGGCCGATATCACGACGACGCAAACAGTGGCGGCAGAACATGGAACAGGCATTGGTCACATTAATGATAAGCCTGTCAGGATAGAGCCGTGTGATACAGGGAGCAGGTGAATTATAGAGGATGGTTTCAGGCTCTGTAACAACAGAAGGATCTAACGCCTCCTGAATACTTGGGATAGACTGCATTCGGATCGGGCAATTAGGATCATCCGGGTCTATGAGAGAGGCATAGTAAGGAGAAACACCCCAGCGGACATCTTTTCCCACCTCTTCTATCTGTTTTTGTTCTTCAGCGCTCAAAGGGAAGATTCTGGCAAGGGTTTCGACATCACGTATCATGTTCCTTACCTGCCATTTCCAATCGTTCCACTCTTCCTCACTTCCATCCAAAACAGCGAGAATCTTCTTCTTTTGCTGTTCATTTCTTTCAGTCAGATCAAGACCGCAGGGGATATTTTTTTTAGCGTCAAGGTATTCCTGAATAGCTTCTTTATATTCAACACATCGAGCGGAGGCTACTTCTCTTCCCTTTTCGGTAACACCTTTGGGGCCTTCTTTATCGATTTCCATCTGTTTTTCCTCCAATACTTTGATATATTAATAAAAATAGTAAAAATTATACAAATAATAAAAATTATACAAATAATAAAAATAATAAAAAATACGTTTTAATATTTACTGATAGCGACTTCGACCATTTTAGCAAGCATCCCCCGGTAGTCATACCCTGCTTCAACTGCAGCATGATAGTAAGAGCCCTTTTCGTGTATGGCAGCCATAGAATTGATCTCCAGGACA